>CAJMSO010000006.1 GCA_905216075.1 uncultured bacterium
GTCGTGGCGGCGCATGTCCGCTCCGAGCACGCCCGTCAGGAATTTGAGCGCCGCGCGCAGCTTCTGTGCGAGTGCCTGTGCAGCGAGGACTTTTTGGCCAACAAGGGCATAGGCAATGAGATCGGCTTCCACACCTTTTGCTATGACCCTGCGCTGGAGTTTGAGGCGCGTGCATTATTTGACACCCTTTCATGCGATGCCGAGGCCGACAAGCTTCCGTGCACGCTCAAGGTCGTGAACCTTTACGACGCCGTGCTGGCAATTCTCGAAAAGCGCCGTGTCCTTAAGGCCATCCCACGCCAAGAGGAGCGCCGCGGTACCCAGCGCGTGCTCGAGGACGTGGCCAAGTTCGCCTCGCCCGAGAAAGTTGCCGCGTACATCCTTGAGCAGACCGAGCCGTTCGCGCCCGGAGACGTCATTCTCCTCACCGGTGCAGGTGAGGTCTTCCCGTTCTTTCGCATGCACACGCTTCTCCACTGCATGCTTGCGGATTTTGATGAGGTGCCTGTGGTCGCCGCCTATCCGGGCAGTTTCAACGGCTCTTCTTTCCAGCTCTTTAACCGTCTGCCGGCCGACAACTACTACCGCGCCATCGATATCTCGTAAGCACGGCTCCCCGCAGGCAAGTCCCTGCCGCCGGTAACAACCCTTTGCCATAACGTTCCCAAACCCAAAGGAGCACCCATGGACAACACGATCATTCGCGACCTCTTTGCTAAAGACATCAACCGCTCCATCAACGGCGTGGTCAAGGTCCAGGATTCAAAAGATGGGTCCATCCGCCAAGAGCTTGACGAGTACGTGGTGACGCGCGAGTTGCAGAGGCACTTTGCCACGTTCTTCAAGGCCTACGGCGATGCCATCGATGCGCGCACCGACAAGATCGGCGTGTGGATCAGTGGTTTCTTCGGTTCCGGTAAATCGCACTTCCTCAAGATGCTGAGCTACCTGCTCGAGAATCGCCAGATCGGCGGTAAGAGCGCCATCCGCTACTTTGACGGCAAGATCGTCGACCCCATGGTCGCGGCTGCCATGGAGCGCGCCTGCTCGGTGCCCACGCAGGCCATCCTCTTTAACATCGATAGCAAGGCGGGCCAGTGGAAGCAGGGCGATACGGCTCCCACGGCGCTGCTTCGCGGCTTTGAGCGCATGTTCTACGAGGCGCGCGGCTTCTACGGCGAGGACCTCAAGCTTGCAAAGCTCGAGGACTACATCGATTCCCTGGGCAAGACCCAGGAGTTCCGCGAGGCCTTTGAGCGCGTGAACGGCGAGTCCTGGCTCCAGACCCGCGACACCTACAGCTACTTTGAGGACGACGTGGTCGAGGTGCTGCAGAGCGTGCTCGGCATGAGCGAAAAGGCCGCATGGAACTGGCTCGAGGGTTCTGAGGACGAGGTGTTGGCCCCCGATGTCTTTGCCAAAAAGGTCAAGGACTACGTAGACGCTCAGGCAGCGGCCCACGGCGGCAACTTCCGTTTGCTCTTTATGGTCGACGAGGTGGGTCAGTTTATTACAAACGACAAGGACCCAAGCCTTATGCTGAGCCTTCAGACCATCGTCGAGGAGCTGGGTGCCGCCTGCGGTGGCCGCGTGTGGGTGATGGTTACGAGCCAGGAGGCCATCGACAACCTGAGCCTGCCCGTGGGCAACGACTTTTCAAAGATCCAGGGCCGCTTCAATACCCGCCTTTCGCTCTCCAGCTCCAGCGTGGACGAGGTCATCCAGCGCCGTGTGCTCGAGAAGACCGCGCCGGCGGCCGATATGCTTGCACAGGTCTACGAGCAAGACGCCGCCGTGCTTAAAAACAACTTTACCTTTGAGGGTGGCTCGCGCTCCGACCTTGCCGGCTACGCCAACTCCAAGGATTTTGTGGCCAGCTACCCGTTTGTGGGCTACCAGTTTAAGCTCCTGCCCGACGTGATGACCGAGGTGCGCAAGCACGGTGTTAAGGCCAAGCACATGTCCACGGGCGAGCGCTCCATGCTGAGCGCGTTCCAGGAGAGCGCTCAGGCCATCCAGTATGACCAGACCGGTGCACTCGTGCCGTTCTGGTGCTTCTTCGACACTATCTCCAAAGACCTTGAGCACGGCATCAACCAGGTGGTCGACCGCGCGGTCCGTGCGGCCGAGGACGCAAAGGGCCTTGAACCCTACGACGTTCAGGTGCTCAAGCTCCTGTACCTGATTCGTTACATCGGCTACGTTAAGGCCACGGTCGAGAACATCTCCATCTTCATGATCGACGGCCTCGACGTGGACATGCGCGCCCTCAAGGACCGCGTCAAGGAGTCCCTTGCCCGCCTGGAGGGCGAGAACTACGTGGCACGCCAGGGCGATGCCTATAGCTTCCTCACCGACGAGGAGCAGGAGATAGCGCAGGAGATCGCACGCACTCCGGTCGATAACGCGCAGGTGATCGAGTCTATCAAAAAGCGCCTGTTCGACAGCATCTACACCGCGCGTAAACTCAACCGCGGGGCCAACGACTTTCCGTTTGACCGCTATGTGGACGGCTCAATCCACGGTGCCAGTATGGGCGGCATGGAGCTTTGCGTGGCGACTATGGCGAGCGATCTGGGCCGTGCGGACGATACCGAGCTGGCCTTGGCTTCTTCGGGCAAAGCCATCGTGGCTTTGAGCGACGAGGCGGATTATTGGGAGACGCTCGTCAACGCCGCCAAGATCCGCAAGTACGCCAAGACGCGAAATCTCCAGGAGCTTCAGCCGAGTACGCGCCAGATCGTCGAGTCCAAGATGCGCGAGGCAGCCTATAACGAGAAAGAGGCCGATGTCCTTTTGAGCGAGGCCGTACTCCATGCACGTTGCGCGGTCAACGGCCGCATAATTGAGGTCCGCGCGGTCAAACCCGCTCAGGTCTTTGAGCAAGTGCTGGCGCAGCTGTGCGATGTGGTCTTTGAAAAGGCCGACTATATCGGCGCGCCGGTCACGAGCGATTCCGATATCCGCTCCACTCTGGCGGGCAACGTTCAAGCGGGGCTCGCTGGCATGGACGCGGGCAACACGCGTGCGCTCAAGGAGGTCGAGGACTACCTCAAAGTTCAGCACCAGCGCCACCTGGATACCGCTATGGGCGATATCCAGCGCCAGTACCAGCAAAGGCCCTTTGGCTGGCGCGAGGTCGATATCGCAAATGTGGTGGCGCAGCTTGTGGTGGAGCAGCGCGCGCAGGTGCTGTTTGGCGGTCAAACGGTTCAAGCCAACGATAGCCGCATGGTGGCACTCCTGCGCAAGGATGCCGATAAAGCCCAGGTGCGCTTGCGTATGCGCATGAGTGACCGTTTGCTGTGCGATACGGGCGAGCTTATGCGTGACCTGTTTGAGCTTGGCACCGTGCCCTCCAACGAGGATAAGCTCGTGGCCGAGCTTAAAGCGCGCCTTGAGGACTTGCGCGAGGCGTGCCTCGCCATGGCACGCGACTACTACACGGGCATCAAACCAGCCTACCCGTATCCCGGTGAGGACGAGTGCGAGAAGATGCGCTCGGAGGTCGCCGACATCCTTAAGGACCAGAGCGAGTCCGAGGCATTCTTGACCACCTTCACCAAGCACGAGGACCGCCTGCTCGATGCCAAGGAAGACTTTGACAGGGTGGTTGAGTTCTTCGAGTCCAACCAACGAATAGCGTTTGACCACGCCAAGGATTTCTTGAGTCGCACCGAGGGTATTGAGTATGTCTCCGATGACATTCCCAACGCGGTGGAGAACGTGGCAAAGGTGCGCGAGATCCTCAAAGACCCAAAGCCCTACGGACGCATCAAAGACTTGCAGCCGTTGATGGCACCCGTCGAGGAAGAAATTAAAAAGCTCCTGGGCATTCGCCGCAACGAGTTCTTGTGTCGTATCGAGAATGACCTGCAGGATCTGCGGAAGCAGGCCGAGAGTCAAGAAGGTTTTGTCAATCAGGCCAAGGATGCCATCGCGGACGCCAACACCAGGTATGAGTCGTTCAAGAACCGCGCCCATGGCGTTCAGAGCCTCAACGAGCTTAATGCCCTAGCGGCAAACTGGGAAAACTGGATCGTTGCGGCAACCAACAAGATATACGACGCCACGGACGCTGCGCGTGAGCGCATGGACAACGAGCGCCGTACCACCGAAGTCACGAGTACGGGTGAAGTGGTCAAAAAGATCTCCAACAAGGGCGCTGCGTCGTCGGCGCCAGTGCCTGTGCCCAAGCCCCAGCGCAAGATCAAGACCGTGCGCCGCGCCGATCTGGCCAAGCCGAGTCGTCTCTTGTCCGCAGAGGACGTGGAGCGCTACGTGGATGACCTGCGCTCCCGTCTTATGCAGGCGCTCGCTGCAAACGACGAGATCCGTATCAACTAACCCGCGGAGCCGCCGGTGCCAAAGCGCGCACCGGTGGCTTATGGCGTTTAGAAAGGCTCATCAACCATGAACGATTCTGCTCTTAAGAGCTTCTGCACCTGGGCCCGTACGGAGCTCATCAAAGGCGTGGAGGCGCAGATGGTGCGCTACGGCATCACCGAACCTGCACCCGCGCCCGTTGGGTCCGAGACCGTCAACGGCCTGCCCCTAAGTCCGGCTGAGATTGAGCAACGCGACGAACTGCTGCGCATGCAGGCGGAGGTGGGTCACGAGGCGCTGCGCGACCGTGCGGCCTACACCTGGTTCAACCGCATCGTGGCCATTCGCTTCATGGATGCACGCGGATGGCTTCCCAGCCGTATGCGCATGCTGAGTCGTGCGGACGGCAGCCATGGCAGCGAGGCCGTGGAGAACGCACTGGACGTGGAAATAACGACGGCCGATACCGATCGCATAGCCGAGCTCAAGATGGCGGGCTTGGATGAACCGTTGTGGCGCTACCTGTTTGTTGCTCAGTGCGAGGAGCTTGCCGATTGCCTGGCGGGCGTCTTTGAACGCGTGGGCGGAGCCATGGAGCTGCTGTTGCCCCAGGGCCTCATGATGGCTGACAGTGTGGTGGGCAAACTCAATGCTGTCCTCGCTGACGAGGACTGGCGCGAGGGCGTGACCGTTCTGGGCTGGATGTATCAGTACTACAATGCCGACGTTAAAGACGAGTTCTTCAAGTCCAAGCGCAAGGCAGCGGCGGCGGACATCGCGCCCGCCACGCAGCTCTTCACCCCCGAGTGGATCGTGCGCTATATGGTCGAGAACTCGCTCGGCCGTCTGTGGATGCTCAACAATCCGGGGAGTTCGCTACGCGAGCGCATGGAGTATTACATCGAGCCCGATGCTGAGCACGAGGACTTCATCCGCATTTCGAGTCCCGAGGAGATAACCCTCTGCGACCCCGCATGCGGCTCGGGCCATATCTTGGTCTATGCGTTTGAGCTGCTCTTCCATATGTACGAGGAGCGCGGCTATCGTGAGCGCGAGATTCCCGAGCTCATTCTTACTAAAAACCTTGCAGGTATGGAAATCGATTCCCGCGCGGCACAGATCGCGGAGCTGGCGCTTGCCATGTGCGCCCGCGAGCACGACCGTCGCTTCTTTAGGCGTGGCGTTCGCGCCGACGTTACCGTGCTCTCGAGCATCCCGCTAGGGGAGGACGAGCTGCCGGGTAACAAGAAGCTCGCCGAGGAGCTGAGTCATTTGGGCGAGATCGGTTCGCTGCTCAATCCTTCAGAGGACGAGATCGACGAGCTCAAGGCTGCCGCCGCGAGCTGTTCTGACGACCTTTTTGCCGTTGCGACCAAAACTAAGCTCGAAAACGCTGCCGCCATCTGCGAGAAGCTGTCCCGTCGTTTTACCTGTACCGTTGCGAATCCTCCGTATATGGGCAGCAGTAGCTTTAACCCCTTCATGAGCAAGTGGGTCAAGAAGAACTACCCCGACGTGAAGAGCGACCTGTTCTCTTCGTTCATCGTGCGTATTATGGACTTTGCCGGCGAGCACGGCGAAGTTGGAATGATGACCCCGTTCGTTTGGATGTTTATCGGTAGCTACGAGAAGCTTCGAAATAGGCTTATCGATGACAAGACTCTAACCACGCTCATTCAGCTCGAGTATTCTGGCTTTGCAGGGGCAACTGTGCCTATCTGCACATTTACCTATCACAATTCGCATATCGATGACTATAAGGGCGGATACGTTCGTCTTGCCGATTTTACTGGTCCCGCGGTTCAGGCTCCCAAGGCGCTGGAGGCCATCCATAATCCTAACTGCGGCTGGTTCTACCGTCGCGACGCCGACACCTTCAAGAAGATCCCCGGCACTCCCATAGCCTACTGGGCCAGCGATGCCCTTCTGGATGCGTTTACGAATAAGGAAAAGCTTGGCTTGTTTGCCAAGCCGCAGGTCGGTTTGCAGACAAGTGATAACGATCGTTTTTTGCGCTATTGGTTTGAATGCTCTCTTGGGGACATGAGCGTCGCTTGTAACTCTGCCGAATCCAGTTTGAGCCTAGATGCAAAATGGTATCCGCACAATAAGGGTGGTTCCTTTAGGAAATGGTATGGCAACAGGGATCACGTTATTGAATATGCCAAGAATGGCCGCTCTCTTTCCGCGGCACCTGGCGCATCCAGGATAAAGGATTCAATTGCCTTCTTATCGTGCATCACGTATTCAAGAATTACGTCTGGACAGATTGCATTTAGAATGCAGCCTTCCGGGTCTTTGTTTGACTCTGCGGCCGTGGCTATGTTTCCTCCTGTCTGCGATATGAAGTACTTGCTTGGGTTGCTTAACTCATCCGTTGTTGCAACGGCAACGTCCTTCCTTGTTCCCACGCTAAACGCCCAACCCGGTGATATCGCCAAGCTTCCCATCGCTATTGAGCCTGCTGAGCATGGGGCGGTTGATGGTTTGGTGGATTATTGTCTGGGCATTTCAAGGCTAGATTGCGACTCGTTTGAAACCTCTTGGGATTTCAAACATAACCCTTTGGTGTAGGTGCTGGTTATGGACAAAGCCTGTATATCTTCATTTCATATGTCTCTGCATGAATCTAGCTATTGGACTCCGGATGAGATTTCTTCTATCTGGGATTTCTTTGTGACTAAATCTGTAGCTAACTCTGCCTCTCAAAGAAGAACCGCCTCTGATTACGGATTGAAACAATTGCCATTCGATACTCTTCTTGAGTATGAAGGGGTGCCTTCCGGGAAGCGTGAATTACTTATGGCTGATAATCTTGGAGATGTGATTGAGGAATATGGATTTAAAACAACTGTAAATCAAAAGTCGGCTGATGGAGTTAAACAAGAGATTGAAGCTCCGATTGATATCGTTAGTCCGAGGGTCCTCTGTATTCAACCTTATACAATCTCTGGTCGCAAGGGTCCCGAACCTAAAGACTCAGGTAAAGGAATGACTTTACTAACTCATATCCGCAATTCACTTGCACATGGGTGTACGTATTACTTCCCTAATGGAATGATGCTTCTCGAGGATAAAGCTGGTGGTTCAAGTGGAAAAACGACTGCCATGATGCTTCTGCCTCAAAAGGCGTTTACCGACTGGATAAAGGCGATTGATATTGACGCTCGTTTTTATTTTAAGGACGCTGGCAGAGGCGAATTTGAAAAGCTCATTCATAGAAAGAGCAACAAACACTAGGGAATTAATAAACGACGCGCTTTAATCCGTAAAGAATTTAAATCTGTTAATTGTTTAGCTGGCTAGTGCAAATTTTAAATTTGCATAGCCGCACTTTTCAACAAAGAAAGGGCGGTCTGTCATGGCCACTTTACTTCAAGATAAATACGAGGCTCGTAAGGCCGGGGTCAATGCTCGCTTCGAGCAGCTTCGCACTAACGAGGAAGAGCTCAACCGAATCTTTGCCAAGATCTACAACATGGAGGGTGAGGTGCCCATCGAGGTCGAGGATAAGTTCGTTTCGGTGGCGCGCATCTTCGATACCGCAGATGAGATTCCCGAGAGCTATAAAGGCAACAAATACGTGCGTACCAAGCGCGACGAGATCACCTCGCTCATAAGCTATGCCGTGGGGTGCATGTTTGGTCGCTATTCGCTGGATGTGGACGGACTGGTCCTGGCCGATCAGGGCGCCACGGTCGACGACTATCTGTCAAAGATGTCTGATCCCGCGCACGTGACCTTTATGCCCGATAGCGATAACGTGCTGCCCATCACCGACGATGAGTACTTTGACGACGACATCGTGCGCTACTTTATCGACTTTGTGCGTACCGTGTACGGCGAGGAGACGCTCGAGCAGAACCTGGCCTTTATTGCCGAGGCGCTCGGCGGCAAAGGCACCTCGCGCGAGGTCATCCGCACCTACTTTTTGAAGGACTTCTTTAAGGATCATTGCCAGACCTACAAGAAGCGCCCCATCTACTGGCTGTTCGACAGCGGCAAGAAGAACGGCTTCAAGTGCCTTGTTTACATGCATCGCTACCAGCCTGACCTGTTGGCTCGCATCCGCACCGACTATGTGCATGAGCAGCAGGAGCGCTACCGTGCCCAGATCGGGTATGCCAACGATGCCCTTGTCAGTGCCGAGCGCGGCGAGCGCGTGCGCTTGGATAAGCGCATCAAAAAGCTCAACGACCAGCTCAAAGAGACTATTGCCTTCGAGGAGAAACTGCACCACTTGGCAGACCAGATGATTAAGATCGACCTGGATGACGGCGTCAAGGTCAACTACGCCAAGTTTCAGGATGTGCTGGCGAAGATTAAGTAACTGCAGATACGGTAAGGATATTCATGCCCAAGATCGATGTAGAAGAACAGCTTAAGCTGCGATTTTTGCAGCCGTTGTCCTCATGCGCGCCGCGCCGTGTTGTGGTTTGGCACGATGCAGACGGCGAGTTTGCTCCTGAGTTTGAGCGATTGGCTGCCGAGGGTTTCGACGGCGTGGGGGCCGATGCCGGCGTAATGCCTGCTCACGGCGACTTTGAGCGCCCGGTGCGCTTTGTTGAGGCCTGCGAGGGCCGTATGTTTGCCGTCAAGAAGCTCATCAACCGCGATGACCTTGCGAGCGATATCTTGCTGTATCGCCGTTGCCCGCGCGGCAGGCTTGAGGGTGATTGGCTTGCCGATGTTGAGCTGTATGCCGATCAGTTCCAGGCTGACTATCTTTCGCTTTTGGCCGATCAGCTGGGTATCGAGAATATCGAGTCCGTGCGCGAGAGCTTGCGAGCGCACAAGGCGTTCTTTGTCGCCAAGTCCCGCTGCGCTAAGTTTGTCGCATGCGTTCTGCATGCCGCGAGTGCATCCGATATCGAGCTCGGAATCCTTACGGTGATCTTTGGCGGCAAGGAGCCGGGCGACGCGCGGCCCGCGTTTGTATTGCGCGGCTGCATGGCCACGCTGCTGCACGAGGGTCCCGAGGCGCTGGCCGCGCTGGTGGATAAGTACTGTGTGCGCGATGTTCTCGCTGCCTTTATGCTGCGCTGTTATGGGTTTGATGGACCGCTGCACGAGCGTGATTCACTGCTTATGCTTGCATCCCATGTGCTTCTTACGGCGGCATCCACCGCACTTCCCGAGGGAGCGCTCAAGGGGCTCGAAAACTATATGGCTCCCGCCTACGGCCCCTATTGCCTTGAGGCGGTGCGTACGTGGGACCAGGCCGCCGATGCCCGGGCATCGAGCGAGGACCTATTTGAGATTTGTCGTTTAGTTGAGGATGCCCGTGGGCTCTTTGCACGGTTCGAGACCCTGCCGATCGATGCGCTGGCTTCGCTTGATGTGTTCCCGTGCGTCAACGAGGTCGTGCTCTCGCAGCTGTTCTGCTCGTTTGCGCAAGGTGCAGACCGTGTTGATGATGCGCGTGCTTTTGCTGCTCGCCGTTGCGACTTAAGCTGGTACCGTCGTGTCGAGAGCTACTTTGACCTGCTTGTCGCTGTGGCCGATATGTGCGCGTTTAGGCAGACGCACGCGAGTGGGTTCCATCTGGCGCAGTCCCAGCAGGTGTGGGATGCCTATACGTCCGAATGGTATGCCATGGACGCTGCCTATCGCCATATGTGCACCGCGTATCTGCGGGCACGCTCCGTCGAGTGCGATGCGCTCGAGGAACCTGCCCGCGCCGTGGCGGACTGGGCGGAGAATCTCTACAGCAACTGGTTCTTGGCGGATGCCAATGCCTGCTGGGCGGCTGCTGCGCAAGGGGAGTGGGCCGATTGCGGCTACATCGATGGTCCCGCACGGCAGGATGAGTTTTACTGGCATGTGCTGCCCGCCTTTGTGGGTTCTGCCAAAACAACGGTCGTTATCGTGAGCGATGCGCTGCGCTATGAGGTTGCCCGCGACGTTGCGGCGCTGCTCGAGCGCGAACGCGGCGGCAACGTCAAGGTCTCTAGCATGCAGGCGGTCTTTCCCTCCATTACCGAGGTGGGCATGCCTGCGCTGCTGCCGCACCAGGTGCTTGAGCTTGCAGAGGATGGCGCGTTTGTGTTGGCTGACGGCATGCCCACTGCGACGACTCCGCAGCGCGAGGCCGTACTTACCCACGTTGAGCCCACGGCCCGCGCTTTGCGCTCGAGCGCATACCTCAACATGGCGGGAACCGAGCGCAAAGCGCTGCTCAAGGACTCAAGACTTGTCTACCTCTATCACAACAAGATTGATGCCACGGGCGAGAAGGCAGCTACGCAGGATGACGTTTTCGATGCCTGCGCGGACACCGTGGAGGAACTTGCCGCGTTGGCGCGCCGCGTGTGCACCGACGCCCCGGGCGCGCGTGTTGTTATGACGGCGGATCACGGCTTCATCTACACGCGTCGTGAGCTCAACGAGTGCCAGATGCTCGGCAAGCCAGACCTTCCCTTCCTTGACGCTCCTGTCATGCACGGCAAGCGTCATCTGGTGGTGCCCAACGAGGCCGTGGCCAAGCTTTCGGACGAGGCACGCGGGGTGTTTGTTAATGTTGACATGGGACGTTTGGGTGCTGGCTTTGAGGGATTTGCCCCGCGCGAGAACGTGCACTTCAAGCGTCCCGGTGGTACTAACAACTACGTCCACGGCGGCATGAGCCTGCAGGAGCTTTGCGTGCCCGTTATTGGATTTTGGCGTGCGCGCTCGGGTACCAAGGACTTTGTCGACACGCGCGCGGCGACGTTGCGCGTGCTAAGTGAGGGGCGCCGGGTGACCAACTCGCTCTTCTCGCTCAACTTGATCCAGGAAGAACCAGCCCAAGGCAAGGTCTTGCCGTGCGAATACGAGCTGGTGTTTACCGATGCAAGCGGCAACGAGGTGAGCGATACAGTCAAGGCGCATGCTAACAAGACTTCTGTTAATTCGCAGGAGCGCGTAGTGCATGCCAAGTTTGCGCTGCGCGCGGCGGATGGATTCTCGGCAAAGGGTCCGTACTATCTGGTCTGCCGCGAGCGCGAGACGGGCAAGATCGTTTGGCGCGAGACGTACACCATTGCTGTTTCGTTTGCCCCTGTTGCTGACTTTGGTTTTTAGGAGTGTGCCCTATGTTTGATAGCCATGATGACGATCTGTGGGAAGTTCCCTCGATTGATGTGGATGTGCCTGTGGAGGGTGTGGTGCATGCGGAGGCGCCGGCGGTTGAGGTTGTTACGGCTGCCCCGGAGTCGGTAACTGCTGCGCCCGTTGAGGTTGCAGTGCCCGCCGAGGCTGCGGTAAACGCCGAGGACGAATCCTCGACCGATGGCTATGACCAGGCCGTGGCCGAGGCCCCCGAGGGCGACGGCTACGACATGGATGGGCTGGACGGCAAACTGCTCGAGCACTTTGCTGGCAAGATCGTGCGCAAGGACCTGACGGCCCTTATGAAGCGCGGCGCCAACGTGCCCACCTTTGTGCTGGAGTATCTGCTGGGCATGTACTGCTCAACTGACGACGAGGATGCCGTGGCAGAGGGTTTGGAGCGTATCCGCAGGATCCTCACCGATAACTACGTGCGTCCCGACGAGTCCGAGCGCATTAAGTCCAAGATTCGCGAACTGGGCCGCTTTACCATCATCGATAAGGTGACGGCCAAGCTCGACGAGTACAAAGACATCTACGTGGCGTCGTTTGCCAACCTGACCATCGAGCCGTTTGTGATGCCGGCCGAGTACGTGCGCGACTATTCCAAGATTCTGCAGGGCGGCATTTGGTGCATTATGAGCATCGAGTATCGTCACCCCTTGGATGAGGAAGACGAGTTTGGCATGGAGGTCTTTGGCGACGATGCTCCGCGCCGCTCCAAGGCCAAGCGCAAAAAGCGTGGGCCCGAGGACTCTCCGTTTAGTGTGGCGTCGCTCACGCCCATCCAGATGCCCAATCTGGACCTGGATGCCATGGTCGACGAGCGCCAGTACTTTACTCGCGACGAGTGGCTCAACATGCTGCTGCGCTCCGCTGGCTATGAGCCCAGTGAGCTTTCCGAGAAAGAGCGCCTGCACTTTATCGAGCGTATAGTGCCGCTTATCGAGCGCAACTACAACCTGTGCGAGTTGGGTCCCCGTGGTACCGGCAAGAGCCATATCTACAAAGAGGTCTCGCCCTATGCCATCTTGCTCTCTGGCGGTCAGACCACCACGGCCAACCTGTTCGGCCGTATGAACTCCATGCGCGCCGACCGCGTGGGCTTGGTAGGTCACTGGGACTGCGTGACGTTCGACGAGGTCGCCGGCATGCGCTTTAAGGACACCAATGCCGTGCAGATCATGAAGGACTATATGGCGAGCGGCAGCTACGCGCGCGGCCGCGACCAGATTAACGCCGATGCCTCCATGGTCTTTGAGGGCAACATCAACGACACCGTGCAAAACGTCCTTAAGACCACGCACCTTTTTGATCCGTTCCCGCCGGAGTTTAACAACGATTCGGCCTTCTTCGACCGCATCCATTACTACCTGCCGGGCTGGGAGATTCCCAAGATGCGCTCGAGCCTGCTGACCGGGCATTACGGCCTGATAACCGACTGCCTGTCGGAGTTTTGCAAGGAGATGCGCCGCAAGGACTTTACGCACCATATCGACCGTTATTTCCGCTTTAACAGCGACTTTAACAAGCGTGACGAGATCGCCGTGCGCAAGACCTTTAGCGGTCTGGCCAAGCTGCTGTTCCCCGACGAGGCCATGGACAAGGACGACGTGCGCTGGCTGCTGGACTACGCCATCGAGGGCCGTCGCCGCGTAAAGGAGCAGCTCAAGATTATGGCGGGCGTCGAGTTTATCGACGTTAACCTGGGCTATATGGATGCCGACAACCCGCAGGACGTGCACGTGGTGCGCGTGCCCGAGCAGAGCGAGGACACGCTGATTCCCGACGGACCGCTGCTGTCCGGCCACGTGTTTGGCGTGGGCAGGTCGCAGGGCGGCGAGGTCGCCGTGTATAAGTTGGAGAACAAGGCCGTTGCCGGCGAGTGCAAGTTTAAGCACGAGGGCGTGGCCTTTAACAAGCCGGTGCGCGATACCCTAGAGGCCGCGTTTGACAACTTTGTGAACCTGGCGAACCGCGTGGCGCCGGGCATGCACATTGGCTCCAAGGATTATCTGCTGTTCTATAACGACCTGCAGAGCAAGGGCCTGTCCGAAGAAGTGTCGCTCGCCGAGTTTGTGGGCCTGTGCTCCGCGGCGTGCAACCGCCCGGTGATGCCCGCGCTGGCGATTCCGGGAATCTTGCGCATGTCGGGTTCTATGGACGAGATCCGCGGGCTCGAAGACATTATGCGCGTGGCCAAAAACGCCGGCGCTAAGCGCGTGATTTTGCCGCTGAGCGCCATTGCGGGCCTACAGAGCGTTTCGTCTGAGATTGTCTCGGGCTTGAGCCCGGTGTTCTACATGGATGGCGACCCGGTCGACGCCGCGAAAAAGGCTCTGGATCTGTAGGGGTACGGGCGGGGTGTCCGGTGTTCGGGCGCCCCGCGAGCATGTTGGCGTGTTCGAGTAGGGAGGCCTTGCCATGGCGGGCGAGCGTTCTGTTGACGAGTTGCTCGACGAGCTGTTTGGCTTTGAGTCGGTGGCTAAGCGTCAGACGGCTCTTGAGCAGTACGATCGCGGGGAGTTGGTGCGCAAGGCACGCTCCCGCGAGCTGCTGGGTGTGCTTAGAGGCGTCGAAGCTGCCGAGCACGCTGCGCGCGACTCTGCCGTGCGGGCTGTTGACGGGTATGTTCGCCGTGTTGAGGGCGCTGCGCTTGCACGCGCTCGCAAACAGGCGGGTATTGTTGGTCCGCTACGGATGGAGCGTCGCTATGCTGCCTTTTTGCGCATGGAGGACAAGGCCGAGTTGCTGGCCCGTTTGGAGCAGACGTTTGCGTTTATCGAGGTAAAACTGCGTGCCAATACGGCGGACAAGGTGCACGCGGCGTACGATGCTGCGGGGGCTATGGTGCTGCAGGACGCGGCGCGCCTGAGTGACGTGCGCGTTGTGGATGCCGTGCCCCTGGATGCCGACCTGCTGTGTACGCAGCTGGAGCAGCTGCGTTGTGCTGCCGATGCGACGGACCTTGCGGGCATGATCACAGCGACGTTTGAGTCTGAGCTGAGTGCGACAGGGTCGCAGCGCGCTGACGGGTTTACGGGCGATTTTGCTGGCGATGTAGCTGGTGACGTGGCGTTGGAGCGTGAACTTACTAACGTGCGCTGCGCTGCGCAGCGAAGGCGTATCGGGCCGAGCGCGCCGCCCGCATTGCGGGGAGCACGGTGGGGCTTTCGGGGCTGCCGGAGCCTGCTTGCGTTGCGTGCGAGACGGCGTGCGATGCCGGTTTGCTTTCCGAGCTGCTCGTACAGGTTAAGAAGTCGTTTGAGACCTACCGTCGCGTTGTTGCCGACGGTGGATTGTTCTGTGCGTTTGGTGCGGGCTCCCCGCACGGCATTTGTTGTGGCACGAGCTATTTGGACTACGATTCTCGGCTTGATGAGGACGTGTTGGTGGGCGAGTACGATGGCACTACCAGGCATACTGTTCGGCGCGAGGTTCCGATTCCCGAGCTTGTGGATGAGGCTTCGGCCGAGGGTGGCGACTCGCTCGAGGTTGCCGTGGCGCGCATGCAGGAGTTTAACGGGCGCCGTTACGATGGCGTGCTGGATGTGGATCCCGCGCGTCATGTGAATGCGTTTTGGTATGGACTCAAAAAGCTCAGCCAGTATTGCGAGGCCGCCGTTCGTGTGGACGAGCGTGCTTGGGACTGCTTTATCGATAAGGTTCAGTATGCCTACGATGAGCCCGTGGGGTGCCTGGCCACGCAGATGGACGACAAACAAGTGGCAGCTTTTGTTGCAGCCGTGAATGCGCTCGGCGCTGCTGAGTAGGGGTCTGATCCGGTAGGAGGTTTCACTATGAAGATCGATGTCGATGTTGACCAGCTGCGCGAGAGCCTGCTCGACCGCGCGGGGAGTGCGGCGGGCGTGGGCTTTCCGGCCGCCATGCTCGACGTAGTGGATATCGAGGATGAGTCGCCCCAAGAACTCCTAGCTCGAGCCGAACGCGAAGGCCTCGACCTCCGCGACTTTGCCGTCGATGACGACTGCGGAGCGTCTGAGGACTGGTGACCCCGGGTCAGTTCATCCTTTTCTTCCTGAGATATAAGAGAAATCCCTTTTTGAACGTCCTTCGGGTTCCAAAAAATAGCCGATCAGTCTTTGTATCTTCCTTGCTGTCAAACTTGATAGCCGTTAGCTCGATCGTACAGATGTAGTCAGCAACTTGGAATAGCCGGTAGGCTCGTGGTGTGGCTTCTCGGTATACGATGACATCCCTTGCTAGAACGTACTCAAGCGCAGAATGAATGACCTCCGTTACAATCGGTTGGCCGTTGTCGTAGTAAATCTTAACGGTGTCGTATCGCTGGAAGAATTTCAGATGGTCGAAAAGCTCAACTGTGAGGTCTCGCCTCATTCTCTCCGCGAGACCGTTTTGATTGCCGGCGAATTCGCTCATTCGGTATTGCAGACAGAGATAGCGTATGGGGAGATGCTGAATGAACGCGCGAAATGCGCTCAACATGTGCCTTCGCTGCTCCTTGGGAAGATCTTTGTAGTCGCCGTTTCCATTCAGTAGGGGTCCTGCATGAAAAGGCGTATTGGGAAGCGAGGACTGCGACAGGGCGCGCTCGTAGCGGTCAATGCGTTCAACGATTGCATCGTTTTGATCGTGAAAAACGAGGGTGACGAGGTAGTAGTTGGAGACGCCTCCGAGGTCGCCAGATTCGTCAACAAAGACGGAGAGTTCGCTCATGATGGGCCTCCATTTTTGCAAAAAAATGCCGGGGGTAAGACCCCGGCTCTTGGAGGCCCCTCTTTTGGAGGGAACCGTATTCTTTATACCATGAGATAAGGGGTGCTTTCAAGTAATATTATAATAAGCAAACATATGTTCGTCAAACTACCTGCGAAAAGTCCTTAGCCGTCCAGAGGTGGGTAGAGCGGCTCGTAAATTGCTGGCGCAATGGTCCGGCGTTTTCCCGAGAAGTATTTAGTCTTGACTCGCATAAAAAATGCCGGGGGACATCCCCCGGCTCTTGGAGGTCCCTTTATTCGAGGGTACCGATTTCTTTATAGCATGAGATCGGACGGCTTTCAAATGGCGCCATGTGGATGGGATGGGATGGCGCGCCTGATAAAGCCCTCAATGAATGGCATCTAACTAGCGTTCGTGATATAAAGATGCCGGTCATCTCAAAAGAGAGGGCTTCCAAGTGCCGGGGACGTTTTCCCCGGCTTTTTTCATTTCGGTGTCAATTCAAATGTTTTTTCAACCCATCCCCTTAATAACTTGCGGTGAAATAGGGACTGTTTAGGCTGCTTGGAGGCCTATTCAATCCCTATTTCACCGCAACTTATGGGTGGGGATGGCTACGATGCCAGTGAGGCGATAACGGCTTTGTCGCCGGCATATATGAGGGTGTTGCCGTCGGGGATGATCGTTTGACCGTCGCGCTTGAGCATCACCACAATAAACGGATGCTTGCCTTGCGGCACGTCGCGCAGGCGCTGACCGGCCAGGCGACCGTGGGGGGTCACGGTGACCTCGCGCAGCGTAACCTCAGCATGCTCTTCAAACGTCGGCGCGGCCATCACCAGCAGATCTCCTTCCTGGATCCCGGTGTCGCCATTGGGCAGTACCGGGTGCGCCCCGTCGCGCAGCACCAGGACCACGAGCATGTCGGTGGCGCTGCCAATGTCCGCGAGCGAGCGTCCGGCAAACGGATGTCCAGCGCCCACCTTGAGCTTTACAAACGACATGCCGTCCTCGTCGCGGTAGTCGTTAAAGGTGCGGCGCACGTCGCCGGTCGCATCGATCATATCGAGCTTCTTCGCCACCGCCGGCAGCAGCGAGCCCTGCACCACAATGCTCGACACGGCAATCACAAACACCAGGTCAAACAGGTCGTGTCCGCCGGGAACGCCGGCCACCACGGCAAAGAGGCTAAACACGACCGAAGCTGCTCCGCGCAGGCCCGCCCAGCTTACGAGCGCGACCTGGCGGGGGTTTGTCTTAAAGGGCGCCAGCAGCAGACCGACAGCGATGGGGCGGCTCGCAAAGAGCATAAACGCCATGAGCGCCAGACCGGGTAACAGCATTTGCGGCAGGCGTGCGGGCGTCACGAGCAGGCCGAGCAAGAAGAAGATCGTCATCTCGGCCATCTCGGTGAGGGTGTCAAAGAAGTGCGCCATCTCGACCTTGCCGGTGATGTCGCTCGCACCCAGCACAATGCCTGCCAGGTATACGGACAAAAAGCCGTTGCCGCCCAGGTAGCTCGGCAGCGCGTAGGCTACGATCGCCACGGCGAACAAGAAGATGGTCTGCGCGCCCTCGGCCGTTGCGTGTGCGCGTTCAATCAGGCGGCCCGCCGCCCAGCCGATGGCAAGGCCCAGGCCCGCGCCCAGGATAATCTGCTTGGCCAGCAGTGCGGGAATGTTGATGTCGCCGCCGGCCGCGAGTGCGGCGAGCACGGCGGTGAGCATGTAGGCGACGGGGTCGTTGGAGCCCGATTCGACCTCGAGCAGCGAGTCGGTGCCGCCCTTCAGCGACAGGCTGTGCTCGCGCAGAACGCTAAAGACGCTGGCCGCGTCGGTGGATGCCACGACTGATCCCAGCAGCAGGCCGCCGATCCAGTCGAAGCCCAGCACGAAGTGGGCGAACACGCCGGTGATGCCTGCGGTGATGACGACGCCGAGCGTGCTCAGCAGCACCGCCGGCGCAGCGACGGGCTTGGCGCGGTCGATATTGGTGTTAAAACCACCGTAGAACATGATGAATAGCAGCGCCGTGCTGCAGACGGTTTCGGTGAGTGCGTAGTCGCTAAAGTCGATGTGCGCCGGGCCGTTGACGCCCAACAGCATGCCGAGCGCGATAAAGATGAGCAGGGTGGGGAAGGGGAGTTTTTTGCCGACGGGTTTGATGGTCAGGCACAAAATGATGACGAGGCCGATAAAGAGAAGGATCTGGTTCATGGATGGTGTCCGCTCCTGGGTGGTTGGCGTGGCACGGTCAGTTGTCTGTGGTTATTTGTACCCAAAGATGGTGGGTTTATGGGGTTGGATTGCGGGCGTGCGCGATATCGTCATAGACGGCTGCCGTCTTTGCCTCTGCTCGGAAACCCTTTCCAGCTTTATTGCAACGGAGTACAATGGGTAACGTTTAAGTTCAACTTGAAGTTTTAGTTGCGGAGCCGGGCTTCGGCCGCAATGCAAGGAGAGGCGTACCATGGCGATCTATGTGACATCTGATGCTCACGGGCACGTGCGTGCGCTTGACGAGGCCCTGTCTAAGATCTCGTTGACGTCCGACGACACGCTGTACGTGCTGGGCGACATGATCGATCGCGGGCCCGATCCGGTCGGCGTTATTAAGCTCGTGCGCTCGCTGCCCAACGCCCGCGTGCTCAAGGGTAATCACGAGCAGATCATGCTCGATGCCATCATTGGTCAGGATCCGCTCGATGCCGAGACCTGGGATATCAACGGTGGCTGGACGACGCGCGAGCAGCTCAACGACATGGAATTTGAGGCATACGAGGAGCTCGTGCGATGGATGGCCGCGCTGCCGCTCTACGCGGTGCCCGAGACCGAGGAGCGCCCGTATCTGCTGGTACATGCTGGAATCGAGATGAAGGCGGCGCGCGCGTTTTTGCTTGAGCATGGCGTCGATTGTGCCGATGGCGTCGGTGCGGTGAGTGCCGATCGCGAGCTGCTGCAGCAGATGCTCGCGGTACAGTCGTCCGATGACCTGCTGTGGATTCGTCACGGCTATTGGGATGTGCCGACCGGGCTGCTTTCTACCGAGGGTAAGGGCCCGGTCGTTGTGAGCGGTCACACGCCAACGGTGTCGCTCGGGCGTTATTGCGAGGTCGGTGGTCTTGCGGGGCTCGACGAGGAGTCGGGCCGCGGGCAGATCGTGCGCCTGGGCGGCGAGGATGCCGCCGGTGTGCCCGATCGCATCGACATCGACTGCGCTGCCGCCACCGGCTCCGAGTTCGGCCGCGTGGGCATCCTGCGCCTGGACGACGGGGCCGAGTTCTACGCGAACATCAACCCGGGCGAATAATCGGTGCAAGGGGTAGCTAATTTTGGACGGGGCCTTTTTTGACTACTTTTGTCCTTCTGCCCGCAAATTGATTTTTCATGGACGGGGATTAGATAATCATTTGGCTGCCCGCTGGCTAAGTGAGTAGACTTTTTTGGAAATGCCGAGCACCCAACATATTTGCCTCAATAAAACCGCAGGTCACGGACTTGTGCTTTGTCGGTGTGGTCCGGGATTCGGTAAAAGTCTACTCACTTAGTTTTGCATGTCCGCAACGAGACTCCAGCCGGGGTGATTCCACCGCAAATTAGCTTCTCCCATCGCCGCAATTAGGCGCCGTACGGATTCCGGTCCCTCTCTATGCGTTGGCGGATGTGGGCGTACTCGATAATCAACAGTACCAGCAGTAGGGCCATGATGGCTAGGTAGCTCACGACGGCGCCCATCAGGCCGAGCAGATTGATCAGAATCACCGGGAGCACCACGCTCACGGCAAAGCAGATCAGGTAGATCTTGGTGACGTCTCCAGCGTGGCGCAGCACCGTGATGATGGCGTAGATAAAGTCGATGGCCGCGGTGACGCCGCCGGCGACGACCATCAGCAGCGCCAGCGTACGGTAGCGTTCAAAGCTGAGACCGTACATAAAGCTCATGAGGGGAATACCGGGACCTGCCATAAATGCGGCGCACACGCCGGTGATGACCACGATCAGCGCCATAACGGCAACAATAATCAGGTCAAAGCGACGACGCTTGCGAGGATTAGCCCAAATGCTCGACAAGCGCAGGAGCTGCGGTTTATAGACAAATCCAATGCTCAACAGAATAGCCTGAGCTGGAAAAAACAGGGCATTAAAGTACAGCTGGTATTTGTAGGCCAGTGTTCCTTCCATCACAAACTTGGGCATGCTTTCGATAAGGTTGAACAGGAATAGCGCGCCAAAGAGTGGGGCGCACTGGACAAACAGGTGGCCGACCTCGCGCAGGTTTACGCGGCGCGATTTTTCGGTCTCGAGCAGGGCGAGCGGCGCGGTGACCAGCACGAGCGAGGCGATTGCGGCGATGCCCATGGCCATGGCCGCGATGGGCATGCTGCGCGTGAAGAACAGCGCCACGCTGAAGACCGCGATGACGCCGACGGAGCGTAGCGTTTGACTCATTCCAGCCAAGTAGAGCTTGTCGGCCTGCTGCAGGCGGCCTTCGTACACGTCGGCGACGCCGTCGATGACCTTATACAGGTAGACGCCCAGGCCGATCGTCGCCATCTGCGCGTCATAGCCGCGGGCGCTGCTATACATGAGGCCGCAGCCTAGGGCGAGCGCTCCGCAGATCCAACGATTGAGCTGGTAGGAGGCGAAGGACGTCTTTTCGTCGATGTCCGAGACCTGGAAATTGCGCACGCCGTAGTTGCATGCGATCATGATGAGCGTGCCGGTGACAAAGGCGATGGAGAACTTGCCGGCTTCTTCGGCGCCCACGAGCTGTGTGGACACGATGGTGAGCAGCGGAAACGCCATGCCCCATACGGCGGTGCCCAGGGTGTTCCAAAGATAGTCGCGACTGGTGGCGTGCTCCTCGTATTCCGCTTCCTGCATGGAGAAGCCGCCGCCGTAGACGGCGCCGAGCAGACGGTTCCACCAAGCGTTGACCATGCGGCGGACGGGGCCGGGCTTGCGATCGCGTTCGCGCCGGCGACGTGTGGCTTGGCTGCTATCGGGCCCGCCGGCGTTGCGCTGACTCAGCTCTTGGATGCGTGCGAGTTCCTCGGCAGTGTGCGAGGCAGGGAAGAGGCCGTTCTCGATGCGGCCGCCCTGGGCCTTCGCGGCGCCGTCTCTCGATGCAGCGGGGTTGGAGACGCCGTTGCGGCGGGCGATGGCGCGGCGAATGCTATCGAGGGGCGTGATGCTCAAAGCGGAGTCCTTTCTATTGCTGCGCTTTAGTATAGACGCGACGGTGTTCGTTCGTGTTTTTGAACGGATTGTTCAATAATTTCGGCGGGCGGCTGTAATTTGTCGGTAAACGTGCGGTATCCTGTTGAAGTTTTGTGACACCCCCGATGCCGCCCACGCGGTACCAAGGAGCTTCTACCTATGGACGTCGCCGCATTCTTACTGGCTCTTGTGCCGATTATTTGGCTGGTCGTGATGCTGCTGTGCTTTAAATGGCCAGCTTGGAAGGCCGCTATCGGATCGTTTGTCCTTTCGTGCTTGCTTGCCTTCGCATGGTGGCACCTGCCGGCAGCGCAGATCGCGACCGCCTCGCTCGAAGGTTTTTTGATGGCTCTGTGGCCCATCGTCCTGGTGATCATCGCCGCGGTGTTCACGTATAACCTGTGCGTTCGTACGGGCGCCATGGACGTGATCGGCAGCATGATCACCTCCATCAGCAGCGACCGCCGTCTGCTGGCGCTGCTCGTGGCTTGGTGCTTCGGTGGCTTTATGGAGGGCATGGCCGGCTTCGGTACCGCTGTCGCCATTCCCGCCGGCATGCTCGCGGGCCTGGGCTTTGAGGCCATGCCTGCCGTGCTCATCTGCCTGCTGGCCAACGGCGTGCCCACGCCCTACGGCTCCATCGGCATCCCCACGGTGTCCGTTGCCGACCTGGTGGGTTTGGATTCCCTTCACCTAGCGACCGTTCAGCTGGTGCAGCTCGCACCGTTCTTTGTGGTGATGCCGCTATTTATTGTGCTGGTTGCGGGCCGTGTTGCCGATGACCAGGGCAATGCCGCGAGTGTGGGCGAGCGTCTGCACGGTGTTGCCGGCGTGGCGTTGCTCTCCGGCGTGTCGTTTGTCGGCGCGGCTCTGGTCGTTGCCATGTTTGTGGGCCCCGAGCTGGCCGTGGTCGTAGGATCCATCGTTTCGCTCGCGCTGACAGCTGCACTTGCCATGCGTGCCGAGAAGTCGGGGCATCTGGACGCACGCTTTCACATGAATATCGAGGCGGGGGAGAAGCTCACCGTTAAGTCGGCGCTTTCGGCCTGGTCGTGCTTCATCCTGATCTTTGTGTTGCTGGGCACGTCTAATCTGGTGCCCGCTGTACATGCTGCGCTCGCGCCGTTTGCGAGCCATGTGCAGGTGTATTGCGGTGAGAATCCCGGTATGCTTACGTTTTCGTGGATCAACACGCCAGGCGTCTGGATTTTCCTGGCGGCGTTTGTCGGCGGTGCCATTCAGGGCGCTTCGCCGCGCATGATGGGCGAGGTGCTGGCCGCGACTGTGAAGCAGATGATGCCGACGGTTATCACGATGCTTTCGGTGCTGGGCTGCGCCAAGGTGATGGGCTATGCGGGCATGATCTCTTCGATCAGTGCGTTTTGCATTGCGGTCGCCGGCGGTCTGTACCCGATTCTGGCTCCGTGGATTGGTGCGGTCGGTGCGTTCGTGACCGGTTCGGGCACGTCCTCGGGCATGCTGTTTGGCCCCATCCAGAGCCAGGCTGCCACCGCGCTGGGCGTGAGTGACTACTGGATGGTTGCGCTGAACGCGCTTGGCGTTGCCGCCGGCAAGATGATCTCGCCGCAGACCCTCGCCATTGGTCTTGCCGCCGTGCTCGTGCGCGGTAAGGATGCTGAACTCCTGGGCGCCGTCCTGCCCTACGCCGCCGGCATGCTGGTCCTCATGAGCGTCATCGCCATGCTCGGCCAAGGCCTGCCGCTGTAGCCAGCACTT
>CAJMSO010000007.1 GCA_905216075.1 uncultured bacterium
TGCCCCAGGTCGCCCCGAAAGAGGAGCGACGCGTACTTTGGTACGCGAGCGACGGTTTGAGGGGCGAGATGGGGTGCTTGGGGCCGGCGCAGCGTCAAGCCTTAAAGGTGGTTACCAGGGCGTTCTTGCGGTTGAGGACTCGATGGCTTCGTGGCGTTTGAGCTCGCGGCGCATGGTTTGTGAGTTGAGCCAGGCTGCTTGCCAGCCGCGGATGGGGTAGTGCGTCTGGTCGAGCTCAAACTGCGTATGGCCGCAGGCGTTGATGATCGTCGTTCCACACACATGCTGCCGCTCGCGCTGAAAATCGTAACCGTAGCTTTGGTGTACATGCCCATGCACCATGTAGTCGGCCCCCCAGGACTCAAGCGCCGTGTTAAAGCACTCAAACCCTCGATGCGGCAGATCGTCCAGATCACCCATACCGGCGGCGGGTGCATGGGTAAGCAGAATGTCGCACCCGCCGACCATCCTAACCTTACGCGACAGCTTACGCATGCGCTTGGACATCTCGCGTTCGGTGTACATGTTGGCGCCGTCGCGATAACGCATGGACCCGCCAAGGCCCGCAATGCGAATCCCTCGGTACGTGTACACGCTGTCTTCTACGCAGATACATCCGCCCGGTGCATGACGTGCGTAGCGGTCATCGTGATTGCCACGCACGTAGATGAGCGGTTTGTTGATGACCGTAACCAAAAACTCAAGATAGTCCGGGTCCAGATCGCCGGCGGACAAAATCAGGTCGACGCCCTCAAAGCGTTCCTTGCGAAAGCACTCCCAAAGGCATCGTTCTTCGGTATCGGCTATGGCAAGGATTTTCATAGGGCAGGGACTTTCGGCTCATCGTCGAGCTGCGGAATGGTGCCTACCACGTTATCCGCCAGCCAATTCATCTCGACAATCTGCGTGCTCGGCAGCGGAGGGAAGCCTTCGATCTGTACCACGCCGTTCTGGCTGTGGAGCTCGCCGCCAAAGGGGTTGATGGAACCCTCGACAATGCCGTTACGGAGCAACTGCACGAGTTTGCGCGTCTGGTAGGGTAGGCCCGGAGCGTAACGGATGTCGATAACGCCAGAGCTCATGCCGTACCAGTAGTTGACGGCGCGCACTTGGTTGTCATCGCTGGTCTCGTCCCACGTGCCGTGCAGAAGGCTGCGAACGATGAGCTCGTAGTAACGGCCCCAGTTCCATACCGGCATGGCGATGCCGGTAACCTTGCCATCGACCAGGCGGTGGAGTCCGTAGGCCGTGGGGTCTTCGAGCGACTTTGACATGTCGGCGCCGGTCATGACGCTTACACCTTCGCGGCACATGGCCTCGGCAAGGCCTCCGGCGGGCACATCGCCCCAAGTCAGGATAATTTGCGCACGGGGGTCGAGCAGCGAGGCGCCAATCGCAAAGGCGTTGATCTCGCTGAGCGCGCCCGAGGCGAAGACCGACGCGTGGTAGCCGATGCGGTGGTTGTCCGCCATGCTGGCGGCAAGGGCGCCCAGGAGGAACTTGGCCTCGTACATCTTGCCAAAGTACGAACGGACGCTTTGATGGGGAAGGCCGATAGAGCAGTTGAGGAACCGAACCTGGGGATACTCAACGGCAGCCCTGAGCGTGTATTCCATCAGGCGGTGCGAGGTCGAGAAGATGACGTTTGCCCCATGTTTGACAGCCGTTTCCACGGCGGCGTAGAACACATCCGGATCGTGACAGTCCTCGAACGCCTCGGTGCGCACGATACCGTCAAAGTGCTCATCGAGATACTGACGTCCTTGGTCGTGCAGACTGTCCCAGCTCGACGCCGCACAGGGGAACTCATGGATAAAGGCGATACGCAGGGGGTTGGCCGCCGAATAGACAGTCTTGCCCATAAAGAAGTTGAGCACGCCGGAGGTGGACTTGGCGGGCGACTCCTCCTCATCGACGCTCGGCGCTTCGACAAGATCGACCTTGTCCTCGTCATTTTTGCCGGCAATGACCAGCTCGCGCCAAATCTTGCACAGGCGGTTTACGACGATATCCGTCGGCGTATCCAGTAGGCGGTCCTGGTTGTACACATTGAGGTAGACGAGCATGGCGTCGGCGGGCGTAATGTCCAGGTGGTCGCCGCCTGCGCGAAGGTAGGCGCGCTTAAAGAGCAGGAAGGTGTGGCGCAGGTAGTCGACCTTTTTCTGCGGCCATTTTTCGATAAGGTTCTGACCGAGCATCTTGGCGAGCGTCTCGTAGCTTCCCTCACGCGAGAACTCGATCTCGTATAGGGGGCAGACGCGCCAAAACGCGCAGAATTCACCGTACAGGCGGCTTTCGACGGAATCCCATGTGCCGGGGTAGAGACGGGTGACCCTGGCCGAAACCGTTGGAGCGTCCAGGAATTTGAGGACACTGACGCGTTTGTTGCCTTCCTGGACATAGAACCGATGCATGAACTCGGTGACGATGATGGGGTCGCGATAGCCCTCGGTTACCTGGATGTCGTAGAGGTTGGACCACTTGCGGGCGAACTCGGTGTTAAACGGCAGCAGGGGCATAAAGTTGCATGAAAAGGCGGACTGACGGCCTTTGGTGACCGTGCCGACGACCATTTCGAGCGGAATATCCCGCAGGCCGACGCTCACTCGCTGACCTAAGGGGAGCTGAGCAACCAAGCTATCGAGGTCCGTAAGGTATGGATGCTCGCTTTGGCTAATGGCGCGACGGCGTCCCTGCTCGCCGCGCTTGCGTGCTTGACGATAGGCCTCTTCCATGGTGTCTACTCCCTTAGTCGTTTAAACAACGATATGAACCATGGTACCACGAATGAAAACCACTACAAAGATGCCTGTCCCCTTTGCGGTGGTTTAGGCGATGATGGGGGCGATGGCGCGGATGCAGGCGTCGGCTGCCGTGAAAGTAGTGCTGTCGTCGCTGACGATAAAGATGATCTTTCCTTTGATGCCAAAGTCGCCGATTTCGCTAAAGAGTACGTAGGGCTCCTTGTCAAAGCCCGAGATGGGCGAGACGGCCGTTTTGGTTGCGCTCGTGAGCTCGTCTGCCAGCACGTCAAGGGAAGCCCACTTAGACGTGTCCTTTACGGCAACGGGCACGGCCACGCGCCCAAAGGGCATCAAATGCACGAGCGTGTTCTTGGAGATGTTGGAATTGGGCACAACGATGGTCTGTCCACAGGCATCCTCAATCGTTGTATGGCGCCAAGTGATGTCTTGGACAACGCCGGATACGCCGCCGACCTCGATATTGTCGCCGGGTTTGATGATGCCCATAAAGGTCACCTGCATGCCGCCGATAAGGTTTGATAACGTGTCCTGAAAGCCGAGCGAGATGGCGATGCCGCCGACGCCAAGAGCGGCGACGAGCGCGTTTGCGTTAATGCCAAAACAGTTGTCGAGGATAAAGCTGCCGCCAATCATCCAGATGACGGCGCGCGCGATGTTGATGAAGATACTCGATGCCGGAAGCGGGTTATCGTCTCGGTTAAGCAGATGGTTCAGGGTCTTGGATACGACCTTGGCGGCGACGGCGGTGCCTATCGCCAAGATGACGGCCCAGATGATGTTGTGGACCCACCGTTGCTCAAAGAAATGAAGAATCGGCTCAAACAATTCCATGTAGGGAAAACCTCCTAATGATCGTTCAACCATGATACCCACCAAGAAGCCCGTCCGATCAAATTCGGACGGGCTTCTGTGCTCGATATAAGGTTTACGCGGCGGGGCTGTAAGGCCCGGCGGTGTAGCTTAGCGTCGACGCTTCCAGATAATACCGAGCATGATGACGATGATGCCGCCGATAAGGCACGCGCCAACTACTGCCAGCGTGCGGTCTCCCGTTGCGGCGAGCTTACCGGTCGTCTTCTTGGTGATGACCTTCGTGGTCGTCGTGTCCGTCTTAGGCGAGGGCTTAGGCGTCGGGGCCGGTGTGGGCGTGGGGTCCACGGCTGCGGAGCCGAAGCCGATGGTGCCGGCGAGCCCGGCCATCTTGCTCTCCCAGCCGTTCTGCCCAATCAGCGCCCTCAGCGCCGCCTCGCACGTGCCCCACTCGGTGTACTTGGTGGCGTGTGCAAAGGTGGGAAAGTCGGTCGTGTTGGTAATGATGTAGTTGTTGGTGGCGACGGTATAGGTCTTGGCGGGGTCGAGCGTACTGCCGTCCTTGGTGAGTGTGGCACTCACAATGCGCTTGCCTTCGGGCTGCGTCCAATCAATCGTCACGTTGATGCCGCCAAAGGAGAGAACGCTGCCAGAGTCATCGCGCCACTTGTACTTGTCTTGCGCCTCCTGCTCGGTATGGCCGGCTGCCACGTAGGCTTGCTGAAGCTCGTAGCTGTGATTGCACTCGTCGCTGATCTGCAGTGAGTG
The DNA here is from genome assembly GCA_905216075.1 of uncultured bacterium. Lineage (GTDB taxonomy): Bacteria > Actinomycetota > Coriobacteriia > Coriobacteriales > Coriobacteriaceae > Collinsella. The sequence goes on from CAJMSO010000007.1 coordinate 4,344, forward strand.
CTCGAGCGCTGCCAGGAAGTCCGCGCCGGTCATGGTCCAGGTCTCCACGGTGTTGCCGTAAGGCGAGATAGCGATGACGTTGCCGGCGGTCACGTTGCCCGCCGCGATGCCGCCGCGGATGCCGCCAGCGTTTTCGATAGCGAAGTCCGCGCCCGTCAGGGCAAGATAGGAGCCGCAAATCACGTGGCCGATGGTCTGGGCCTTGGTGGTGTCGCCCTCCTTGCCGGGGCGGAAATCGGTGGTGCGCACCATTTCCCAACCATGCGTGCCTGCGGCGTCCTCGCCGTAGAAATAGTTGGTGGTGGATGTGCCGAGCACCTTGTTCGATTCGTTTTCAAAGTCCTCGTCGAGCGGCTTGATCTTGTTGCGGACGGCTTCAAGGCGGCTTTGGTAGTCGGAGCCCTTGTCGGGGTCTGTCAAAAGGTCGTTGACGTTCTTGGCGGTGTAGAGCTTCTCGTCGCTGCCGTCTGCAGGGACCGTGACCGTGTCATCGTCGGTCGTCTCGGTGCCATTCGTGTCGTATTTGTACGGAATGGAAAGCAGCCCCACCTCGGCAAAGGCGCTGCCTGCCTCGACAACGTGGATCGTCTTGCCGTCGGCTCCCGTCACCTTCTCGTTAAGGTTGATGTGCTCGTGGCCTGCGATAAGGGCATCGACGCCACGGAGCCGCGTGGCAAAGGTCTTTGCGTCGAGCGTGTGCGCGATACACACAACAACATCGCAGCCCTCCTTGCGCAGCTGCTCTGCCTCGGCATTGATGGCGTTCGCGGCACTCGAGAAGCTGGTGCCCGCGACCAGGTCCGCGCGCAGCGAGGAACCTAGCGACTCATCCATGGCTCCGACGACGCCGACCTTGATTTTGTAGTCGAATGTGGAGTGATCCTCGCTATCCTCCCAGGTGCGATCGAGCGTCTTCGTGATGCTCGAGCTCCATGCGCCGTTCGAGGACGTTGCATTCGCGCAGAGCATGGCGAAGGGCGTGCCGGTGGTGCTGTAGCCGGTCATGGTGCGGAGTTTGTCCGCGCCGTAGCTCCAGTCGTGGTTGCCTGGCGTGGTTGCGTCGTAGCCGTCGGCGTAGAAGGTGTCCATGAGCTCGGCGATGCTCTTGCCCTCGCTCATGGTGGCGAAGGACTGTCCGTGGAAGGTGTCGCCCGCATCGAGTAAAAGATCGGGGGCGCTGCTTTGGGCGCTATAGAGAACCGCCAGTCCGTCAAAGCCCACAGTGCCGGTGCCCTTGCTTGCGTTGTAGCTGTACTTGTAGCTGCCGTGGATATCGTTGGTGTGCATGACGGCCACGGAGCCGTCAATAGCGGCGGGCAGGTTTCCCGCGAAAGCGAGGCTTGGGATGCCTGCGAGCGCGCCGGCAAACAACGCGGTGGCCAACGCAAAGCGGGGGAGTCTTTTCATGGCAGTTTCCTTAGTCCTTAGCCAGAATGTCTGGTTGAATATCGGATTATCGACATAATATGCGAAAACCGCCGCAAGGGCCTCTGTCCCTTTGCGGCGGTTTTGGCGTTTGCGCAGATAAAACCTACCAAAATAAACCTGTCCCTTTTTGGCAGGTTTTAGCTTAGCAGCATGCGGTCGTTGGCGAGCTCGCCGCCCGAGACCTCCTCGAACTTCTGCAGCAGGTCGGCCACGGTGAGCGACTTCTTCTCGTCGCCGGCCACGTCGTAGATCACATGGCCCTCGTGCATCATGATCAGACGGTTGCCCAGACGGATGGCGTCGTTCATGTTGTGCGTGACCATGAGCGTGGTCAGGTGGTTCTCGTCGACGATCTCCTCGGTCAGGTTGAGCACCTTAGAGGCCGTCTTGGGGTCGAGGGCCGCAGTGTGCTCGTCGAGCAGCAGCAGGCGCGGCCTGGTGAGCGTGGCCATCAGCAGGGTGAGTGCCTGGCGCTGGCCACCCGAGAGCAGGCCGACCTTGGCGTTGAGACGCGTGTCCAGACCAAGGTCCAGGCGCTTGAGCAGCTCAACGTACTCATCTTTCTCGGCCTTGGTGACGCCCCACGAAAGGCCGCGACGCTGGCCGCGACGCTTGGCGAGGGCCAAGTTCTCGGCAATCTGCATGTCGGCAGCGGTACCGCGCATGGGGTCCTGAAACACGCGGCCCAGGTACTTGGCGCGCTGCGACTCGCTCAGGCGCGAGATGTCGGTGCCGTCGAGCTCGATAACGCCCGAATCGAGCGGGTACACGCCGGCGATCATGTTGAGCAGCGTGGACTTGCCGGCGCCGTTGCCGCCGATCACGGTTACAAAGTCGCCGTCATTCAGGGTGAGGTCGACGCCGGTGAGCGCGCGCTTCTCGGTGACGGTGCCCTTGTTAAAGGTCTTCTTGACATGCGAGAGCTTAAGCATCTGCCTCATCTCCCTTCGTGTAGGAGCTGCGGAGCTTATAGCGCTCCCAAACCACGGGCACGCACAGGGCCACAGCGACAATTACGGCGGAGAGCAGCTTCATGTCGTTGGCGTCCATGCCCAACTGCAGCACGATGGCGCGGATAAGGAAGTACACCACGGAGCCAAAGACGGCGGAGGCAAGACGGACGCTAAACTGCGTGAGGCCGCCGGGCAGCAGACGGCCGAGCACCTCGCCGATAACAATGGCGGCAAGACCGATAACGATGGCACCGGTGCCCATACCAATGTCGGCATACTTTTGGCTCTGGCAGATGAGCGCGCCCGAAAGGCCGATGAGGGCGTTGGAGAGCACGAGGGCGATCATCTTGGTGGAGTTGGTGTTGACGCCCAGAGCGCGGATCATGTACTCGTTGTTGCCGGTGGCTCGCAGCGCCGAGCCGATCTCGGTGCCAAAGAACCAATACAGGATGGCAACGATAGCCACGGCGAGCAGGATGCCCAAGATGATGGCAACGGTGGACTGCGGCAGACCGGTCATATTGCTGACGGCGGAGAACACGGTGCCCTTGGCAAGAATTGGCGTATTGGACTTGCCCATGATGCGCAGGTTGATGGACCACAGGCTGATCTGGGTGAGGATTCCGGCGAGGATCGCGGGAATCTCGAAGACGGTGGTCAAAATGCCCGTGACGGCACCCGCGATGGCGCCGGCGCACATACCGGCCAGCACGGCGAGCAGCGGGTCGACGTTGTTATTGACGATGAGCACAGCGCAGACGCAGCCGCCGAGGGCAAAGCTGCCGTCGCAGGTCATATCGGGAATGTCGAGCAGGCGGAACGTGATAAACACGCCAAGCACCATAATGCCCCAGAGGACGCCCTGCGAAACGGCGCCCTGCAATGCAATGAGCATGCTTCATACCTCCTAGGATAGGGTGGACACGTGATTCACCATAATAGCGGTAACAATGCATAGAAGAGCTGCGGACAGACGTTTTGTTTTACCTGAAACAAGCAGGGCGGACGCCGGTCTACAGCGCCCGCCCCTGTGGCTCAGATATTGAATAACGCAGCTAAAGCGCGAGCACGGGCTCTAGACGCATGCCGCGTATAGCATTACGCGTCCAGAGCGGAAAGGTCGATGCCCAGGGCCTCGGCCATCTCGTCGTTCTTGACGACGACCAGGTCCTTGCTCGAGAGGTGCTTGATAGGCATGTCTTCGGGCTTGGCCTCGCCCTTCAGACTCTTGACGGCCATCTCGCCCGCGGCGTAGCCCAGATCCTCGTAATTGATGGAGAGGGTGAACAGGCCGCCGGCCATGCACATACCCTCCTCGCCAGTCACGAAGGGAAGCTTGTTTTCCTTGCAGATCTGGCCGACCTGCGAGGCACCCGCGGCGATGGTGTTGTCGGTGGGGGAGTACAGCGCGTCGACCTTGCCCACGGCAGACTCGACGACGGACTGAATCTCGTTGGAGCTCGAGACGGTGAAGTCAGTGTACTCGAGGCCCAGCTTGTCGAGCTCCTTCTTGGCGGCCTTGATCTGGACGTCGGAGTTGGACTCGGCGGTGCAGTAGAGCAGGCCGACCTTTTTAACGTCGGGCAGGACCTTCTGCATCATCTCGAGCTGCTCGGCGACCGGGGTGAGGTCGGAAGCGCCCGTGACGTTGGTGCCGGGCTTGTCGTTGTCCTGGACCAGGCCGGAGGCGGCGTAGTCGGTGATGGCGCAGCCCACGATGGGGATATCGGCCGTGGCACCGGCGGCAGCCTGCGCGGCGGGCGTGGCGATGGCATAAATCAGGTTGACGTTGTCGCCCACAAACTTGTCGGCAATGGACTTACACGTGGACTGGTCGTTCTGGGCGTTCTTCTGGTCGATCTTGACCTTAAGGCCGCTCTCCTTGATGGCCTTGACAAAGCCGTCGTTGGCGGCATCGAGTGCGGAGTGCTCGGTGAGCTGCAGAACGCCGATGGTGTAGTCGGAACCGGCGGCAGCAGAGCCGGAGCCAGAGTTGCCGCCGCATCCGGCGAGCGGGGCGAGCGCGAGCAGGCCGGCGGAGACCAGAAGGCTCCTGCGGCTGATGGTGATGTCCTTCATATCATTACCCCCAGTATAAAAATGGCTGGAAACACTGCACTGGGACAAAGTGCAAGTGGAACTATAGTAGCGCTGATGTCCATTTTTACAACAGCCTGGCGGGTTTTTTAATACAGAATCGGATGGGCGGTACGGGTAGTCGAATGGGCGGCGGAGGGTCTTATGCGGCGGAGGAGGCGTCGTCCTCGTCTAGGGCGGCGAAGAGCTTCTTGCCGTCGAGGAGACGTGTGGTGACGTTTCTCATTCGGCCAATCTCTACGGTACGCAACGTGTCATCGGCGCCTCGGGCGTCGTAGACCGTTCCCAGCAGATACGAGATGCCATCGCGCTGCCTGATGGCAAAGGGACGGAGTGTCATCCGTGCTGCTTCGGTTTCGCCACGCGTCGTGACGCTCGAAATATCAAAACTCACCGTGGTTCCGTGGTCGATGGCCTGCTCGACGAGCTCGCACGTGTCGATGCGCTTGATGGGCGTGCGTGTTGCCTTGGTAGCCTTGCTGCCTGCGCTTGGAGCAGGTTCGGGTGTATCGAGATAGCCGCGAACGTCGGCACTCGCCATGGCAACTAAGTGCTGCGCCATGCTCTTGCGGATGGCGATAGGCGTGGAGCGGTTGCGCATGACCATGCCGTGAAGCCGGATGATCTCCTCGTCGGTGAGTGGACGGGTCAAGAGCCGATACCCCACGCCGCGCTTGTATTCAATCTCATATCCGGCATGGCGAAGCGCGGAGATGGCGGTGTAGATGCTGCGCCGCGCCGCCGAGATGGGCATGCGGGCGGGGTCGTCGGGATGGGCGAGGCGCCGGATCAACTCATCGGAAAGCATGGCCTTGTCCTCGCCGGTGTTTTCGCTTAATAGTTGCAGGATGCGAACGGCGCGATAGGCTGCCATCGAGGCGGCGCCCCTCGTCGTGGTGTCGTAGGTTTCAACAGCGGCTTCGGTCATCGTGCCCACGTCCTTTCCGTTTTGGGTGGCGACGGTATGGAGCCTAGGACGTGGGGCTTTCCCAGGGGCGCAGGGCGCTCTGGGCGGTCGGTAGTCGTCGGCAAACGGTGGGTCGAGTTTTCAACAGCCCTGCTCAACTGACCAAAAACTTGCCAAAAGCTTGACGGATGCTGTTGAAAAAAAGCGTCTCTCGACCGATGTCGAGAGACGCTTATGCGATGAGCGTTGGCGTGTGGCGACGCGAGCTAGCGTCCGACGATTAGAAGTCGGCGTTGCCCACGGTGCGCGGGTGCGGCAGGACGTCGCGGATGTTGCCCACGCCGGTCAGATACATGACCAAGCGCTCGAAGCCCAGACCGTAGCCGGCGTGCTTGCAGGAACCGTAGCGGCGCAGGTCAAGGTAGTACTTGTACTGCTCGGGATTCATGCCCAGGTCCTTGATGCGGGCCTCGAGCAGATCTAGGCGCTCCTCGCGCTGGGAGCCGCCGATAATCTCGCCGATACCGGGAACCAGGCAGTCGGCGGCGGCGACGGTCTTGCCGTCCTCGTTCATGCGCATGTAGAACGCCTTGATCTCGGCCGGGTAGTCGGTCACGAAGGTCGGGCGCTTAAAGTGCTCCTCGGTCAGGAAGCGCTCGTGCTCGGTCTGCAAGTCGATGCCCCAGCTGACGGGGTAATCAAACTGGTGGCCAGCAGCGACTGCCTGCTCCAGGATCTCGACGGCCTCGGTGTAGGTAACGCGGGCAAAGTCGGAGTTGGCGACATGGTCCAGGCGCTCGAGCAGACCCTTGTCCACAAACTTGTTGAGCATATTGAGCTCGTCGGGGCAGGTTGCCATGACGTCCTTGAGGACATACTTGAGCATGGCCTCGGCGTTATCCATGTAGTCGTTAAGGTCGGCGAAGGCCATCTCGGGCTCGATCATCCAAAACTCGGCGGCGTGGCGCGTGGTGTTGGAGTTCTCGGCACGGAAAGTGGGGCCAAAGGTGTACACGTCGCCAAAGGCCATGGCAAAGTTCTCGGCATTGAGCTGGCCGGACACGGTGAGGCTCGCATGCTTGCCAAAGAAGTCCTGGCTCCAGTCGACCTCGCCGGACTCGGTGAGGGGCGGATTTTTGGGGTCGAGTGTGGTCACGCGGAACATCTCGCCGGCGCCCTCGCAGTCACTCGTGGTGATGATGGGGGTGTTGACGTAGACAAAACCCTGCTCCTGGAAGAAGCGGTGGATGGCGGCAGCCGCGACAGAGCGGATGCGGAACACGGCGCGGAACAGGTTGGTGCGCGGGCGCAGGTGCTGCTGGGTGCGCAGGAACTCGACGGTTGCGCGCTTCTTCTGCAGCGGGTAATCCGGGGCGCTCGTGCCCTCGACCTCGATGGAAGTGGCAGAAAGCTCGAAAGGCTGGGGCGCATCGGGGGTCAGTTTGACGGTGCCGGTGCAAATGAGTGCGGCCGAGACGTTTTGATGGGCGATCTCGTCGTAGTTGTCGAGTGCCTCGCGGTTCATGACGACCTGCAGGTCGCGGAAGCAGCTGCCGTCGTTGAGCGTAACAAAGCCAAAGTTCTTCATGTCGCGGACGGACTTGACCCAGCCGGCGACGGTGACGGTCTGGCCGCCGAGCGACTCGGCATCGGCATAGAGCTGCGCGATTTTGGTGCGGTTCACGTATCCTCCCATAACGGTTGAATGATAGTTATCCATACAGTTCGATATTCTAGCAGCTCGGCTCATTTGGGCTATACAGATAAAGCATTGGCGGGATGGTTTTTCAAACGAAAAGCGCCCGCGGCCAAATGGTCGCGGGCGCTTGACGAGGTGCCTTTTGGCTGTGTGGCGCGGGGCCTGGCTACTTGGTCTTGGCAACCAGCAGCGGGTCGCCAAGCTTGACGAGCGGGTTGCCGCCGATAAGCGTTCCAGACTCGCCGACATGGTCGATGCTCTTAAGACGATCGAGCTCGGAGACGATGACGGTCACGATGTCCTCGTGACCAGCGGCCTTAATGGCCTCGCGGTCGAAGCTGATGAGCGGCTGGCCTGCCTTGACCACATCGCCCATCTCGACAAAGCGGGCAAAACCCTTGCCGTTCATTTCCACGGTGCCCAGGCCAACATGGATGAACACGCGCAGGCCGTCCTCGGTAATCATGCCGATGGAGTGGTTGGTGACGGTGGTGGCGCCGATGCGGCCGTTGGCGGGCGCATAGATGGTGCCGGTAATGGGCTCGATGCCATAGCCCTGGCCAAGCATGCCCGAGGCGATCGTCTCGTCGGGAACCTCGTTCAGGTTGACGAGCACGCCGTTGACGGGGGCATAGATGACGCCTTCGCGGGTGGCGAAGCTTGCTGCGGGCGGAACGGACGCCTCGCCGGTCGAGGTGAAGGTGGACTTAAGCGAATCGAGCAGACCCATAGTTGCCTCCAACTTAAATAGGCGCATATCGCGCGTTTGGTTTGCCGGAAACGTTTCATATGTGTTTCGCGGCTTGGTCAACGCCCCCTATTCTACGCTGCTCGCGATACCTCTGAGCTGGGATTATGTGATATATCAGTTGGAGGGAAACTTATTGCCGGAGTGTTTCTGCGCCACGGGTTCAAGTGGGGTACGCTTGAAGGCGAAAAACAAGGGCGCATAATTTGCGCGAAGGGAGCACATATGATTGTCGAGAACCATGCGCTGTGGGGCGAGGAGCCGACCGAGGATTATCCGGCGACGTTTACGTATTTGGGTGCCGAGCCGTTGCCCGATAAACCGAATGGCCGCCGCCCCGCGGTGATTATCTGTGGCGGAGGCGGGTTTACACATATCGCTCCGCACGAGCAGGACCCGGTGGCGTTTGCATTTTTGGACCGCGGCTACCAGGCCTTTGTGCTCAACTATGTCACGAGTTCTACGGGTGACGTGAGCTTTCCGCACCCCCAGGCAGATCTTGCCAAGATGGTCGCCACGGTGCGCGCCAACGCCGACGAGTGGCATGTCGATCCTAAGCGCGTGTGCGTCGTGGGCTTTTCTGCTGGTGGCATGATTTGCGCCTCGCTGGCAACACAGTGGAAGACCGGCCCCTTTGCGGCACTTGCCGGGGCGCGTCCGGACGACATTCGTCCCGATGCCGTGGTGCTGGGCTATCCATTGCTCGACTTTGCCTATGTGCGCGACATACAGACGCGCGATCCGCGCATTGACTTGCGTGTGCCAAAGACGGGCGGCAAGACGGGGCGCGATTTGCTCAACGACTACCTGTCGATGGTGACGGGCGGCGAGGCAACTGACGAGCATCTGGCCGACATCTGCCCCACCACGCATGTTTCGCGTCAGATGCCACCGACCTTTGTGTGGGGCGTGTCCGACGACAAGACGGCGCCGATTGCGCAGGTCTACCCGTTTGCCCAACGCATGGCGGAGGAGGGCGTCGCTTGCGAGATGCACGTCTTTGACCAGGGAGGTCACGGCCTTTCACTCGGCAACGCCAACACCGCGGTCGACAACGAGGACAAACAGGTGGCGGTCCGCCCTTGGATTCGCCTAGCCTTCCGCTTCCTGGAGCGCCATCTGTAAGAGTCTCGGCATCCCAGCCCTTCAATAACTTGCGGTGAAATAGTTCCTATCTGGGGCATCAACCAGTCCATCCAGGAACTATTCCACCGCAACTTCGTTTTTGATGCCCCGCCCGGAAACTGCGTCCCAGTTTTGCCTTTCAAGGTGGGACGCAGTTTCCCATAGGGCCTCGACTGGGAAAGTGCGTCCCGTTTCGAGTGGGGATTCCGGGATGCATTTTCCGTAAGAGGCCTGTTTGGGAAACCATATCCCGTTTCGAGCCAGAATTCTGGGATGTAGTTTCCCCGAGAGGCCTCATCGGGAAACTATGGCCCTGAACTCTCCTGCCTGTCCCCATTGCGCCAATCTGCTGATTGAACGTCGTTGTGTGTTCACGCTATCATGCATGGTTACAATTGGTTAGCCATGGCAAACGGTTAGCCATGGTGAACATAAATACAACGCCCTGTGGGCGCCGGGGGAGGAACACGGACGTGAAGCTCGATACACTCGAGATTGGAAAGGACGCCGTTGTCGCATCGGTGGCATCGGACGATCAGGCACTCCGACAGCATATTTTGGACATGGGTCTAACGCCGGGCACCGAAGTCACCATGATGAAGTACGCCCCCATGGGTGACCCGCTCGAGATCCGCCTACGTGGCTACGAGTTGACGCTGCGCAAGGACGATGCCGCTCGCATCGAGCTCGTGGGTATTCACGACACCGATACGGGTCCGCGCGCTAACGCCGCAATCGGCACGACGGAGCATCCGGCTCTGGGCGAGGGGACGTATTCGCCCCGTGCGGCAAAGACGGCCGTGCCCGAGGGCGCGCCGCTGCACTTTGCCCTCGCCGGCAACCAAAACTGCGGCAAGACCACGTTATTCAACCAGCTGACGGGCTCCAACCAGCACGTCGGTAACTTTCCCGGCGTGACGGTCGACCGCAAAGATGGCACCATCCGTAACCATCCCGAGGCGAGCGTTACCGACCTGCCTGGCATTTACTCCCTGTCGCCGTACACAGGCGAAGAGGTCGTGAGCCGTCAGTTCATCCTTGACGAGCGCCCGGACGCCATCATCGACATCATTGACGCCACCAACATCGAGCGCAACCTGTACCTGACACTGCAGCTCATGGAGCTCGACCGCCCCATGGTCATCGCGCTCAACATGATGGATGAGGTGACGGCCAACGGCGGCGCCGTGGACGTCAACCTGCTCGAGAGCCTGCTGGGCGTGCCCGTTGTCCCCATTAGCGCTGCCCGCAACGAGGGCATCGGCGAGCTGGTGGATCATGCCCTGCACGTGGCGCGCTTTCGCGAGCGCCCTGGTCGCCTGGACTTTTGTGCGCCCGACGGTCCGGACGGCGGTGCGCTGCATCGCTGCATCCACGGCATTGCCAACCTTATCGAGGACCATGCCGCGACGGCGCACATCCCCGTGCGTTTTGCGGCGACCAAGCTGGTCGAGGGCGATGAGCTGGTAACCGAGGCGCTTCACCTGGACCGCAACGAGCTCGACGCCATCGAGCACATCATTACCCAGATGGAGGGCGAGGCTGGCACCGACCGCCTGTCCGCGCTGGCCGATATGCGCTTTAGCTTTATCGGCGACGTGTGTGGGCGTTGCGTCGTCAAGCCGCACGAGAGCCGCGAGCACGTGCGCTCCGTCAAGATTGACCGCATCCTGACAGGTCGTTACACAGCCATTCCGGCGTTCCTGGTGATTATGGGCCTCGTCTTTTGGCTGACGTTTGGCGTGATCGGCGCGGCGTTGCAGGGACTTATGGAGGACGGTATCGCTGCCATCATCGCCTCGGCCGATGCGGGCCTCAAGGCGTTCGGTACCAACGACGTAGTGCGCTCGCTGGCTGTCGACGGCGTGCTTACGGGCGTGGGCAGCGTGCTGACCTTTCTGCCGATTATCGTCGTGCTCTTCTTGTTCCTCTCCATTCTGGAAGACTCCGGCTACATGGCACGCGTAGCCTTTGTCATGGACAAAGTCCTGCGTCGCTTCGGCCTGTCGGGCCGCAGCTTTGTGCCCATGCTCGTCGGTTTTGGCTGCACCGTGCCGGCTATCATGTCGACCCGTACGCTCCCATCCGAGCACGACCGCAAGATGACGGTCATGCTCACGCCGTTTATGAGCTGCTCAGCCAAGTTGCCGGTTTACGGCTTGCTGTGCGGGGCGTTTTTCCCGCAGGCGACGGTTCCCGCCATGGTCTCGCTCTATCTGATCGGTATCATGGTCGGCTGCATCGCGGCTTTGGTGCTCAACCGCACGGCATTTAAGGGCGACCCGGTGCCGTTTATCATGGAGCTTCCCAATTACCGCCTGCCGAGTATTAAGACGACGGTGATGCTAGCGTGGGATAAGGCCAAGGACTTTATCACCAAGGCTTTTACCATTATCTTTGCCGCGACCGTGGTCATCTGGTTCCTTCAGACGTTCGATATCCGCTTTAATGTGGTCGCCGACCAGTCGCAAAGCCTGCTTGCCGGTCTGGGTAGCATCATCGCGCCGGTGTTGGCCCCGCTCGGTTTTGGCGACTGGCGCGCCTCGACGGCGCTCGTCACGGGGCTCATTGCCAAGGAGAGCGTCATCTCGACGCTCACGGTGCTTTTGGGCGCAACGTCGCCCGCGGCGCTGTCGACCATGTTTTCGCCGTTTACCGCCTACGTGTTCTTGGTCTTTACGTGGCTGTCCCCGCCTTGTGTGGCGGCAATCGGCGCCGTCAAGAGCGAGTTGGGCGCGCGCTATGCCGTGGCCGTATTCGCGTTTCAGGTCGCCGTTGCCTGGATCGTGGCGTTTGTCGTGCATTCGGCGGGCATATTGCTGGGGTTGGCTTAGTTATGAATTGACGGCGCAACCTCTGTGTATCGAATTGTTTTCGGCCCCGCATCTGTACTGACGGATGCGGGGCCGTTGCTATATAATCGCCTCCGCTCAAAACGATTGGAGACGTTATATATGACTCAGACAAGGCAAGACGGCATCACGCTCAAGCAGTGGCTCCCACTCGTCGGGCTCACCTGCTGTGCGTTCGTGTTCAACACGTCGGAGTTTATGCCCATCGGCCTTTTGACTGATATCGCCGCGTCGTTCTCGCTCACCGAGGCCCAGGCGGGCATCATGATCTCGGTCTATGCCTGGGGCGTCATGCTGCTGTCGTTGCCGCTCATGGTGTTTGCCTCGCGCTTCGAGTTCAAGCGGATGCTGCTGGGCGTGCTGGCCGTGTTCTCGCTCGGTCAGTTCCTGTCCGCTGTGGCGCCGACCTATCCCATCCTGGTCTGCGCGCGCCTGGTGGTCGCTTGCGCACATGCCGTGTTCTGGTCAGTCGCCTCGATTATGGCCTCGCGCCTGGTCGACACTCGCCACGGCGCGCTCGCCATCAGCATGATCGCCACGGGCTCGTCCATCGCGCAGATCTTTGGCCTGCCTCTCGGTCGCGCCATTGGCTTGGCCGTGGGCTGGCGCATGACGTTTGCCGTGGTCGGGGGCCTCTCAGCCATCGCGGTCGTCTACCAGGCAGCGGTGTTCCCGGCCATGCCGGCGGGTGAGCGCTTTACCGTCAAACAGCTGCCCGAGCTGCTCAAGAACCCGCTCCTCATCGCGCTCTACGCAGTCACGGTCTTCATGGCGACCGGCTATTACGCAAGCTACAGCTATATCGAGCCCTTCCTGGCGCAGGTCGCGCACGTCGATGCGGGCGCCATCACCATGACGCTGACGGCGTTTGGCTGCTCTGGTTTGCTCGGAAGCTGGCTGTTTGGCCGCCTGTTCGATGGGCATCGCTTCCCGTTCTTGGCTATCACGCTCTCCGGCGTGCCGGCGGCCCTGCTGCTCATGGGGCCGGCCGCATCGTCGCTCGTGACAGTGCTTGCCGTCTGCGCACTGTGGGGCTGCTGCGCCACGGCCTTCAATGTGGCGTTCCAGGCCGAGCTCATCAAGCACACGCCGGCAGATTCGTCAGCCGTCGCCATGTCGATCTTCTCGGGCCTGTTTAACCTCGGTATCGGCACGGGCACCGCAATCGGCGGCGCCGTGGTTTCGGGTCCCGGTATCGCTTGGATCGGCTTCGCGGGCGGGGCGATTGCCGTCGTGGGCGTCATCCTCGCCATCACCGTGCTGTTTCCGGCCATCCGCCGCGCCAAGCCCGTCGCCTAATCACGTCCCCTCATCAGTTGCGGTGGAATAGTTCCTGTTTAAGGCTTCTGAAGGCCCAGACAGGAACTATTCCACCGCAACTTATTTTGGGGGAGAGGATACAAGCTGGGCATACAATGGATGTCGTTGTGTTGAGCTTACCGGGAGGTTGCTATGTGGGCATACGAGACGACGTTCTATCAGATCTATCCGCTGGGCTTTTGCGGGGCTCCGCGCGAAAACGCCGCACCCGTTGCCGAGGACGAGCTTGCCCAGGCCGTCAACGTTGCTCCTAACCCCGATGCTCCCATTATGAAAATCGCCAAGTGGGCCGACTACATGCAGGAACTCGGCGTTGGCGCTGTGCTCATCAACCCACCGCTCGAATCTGATAGCCACAGCTACGATACACGCAGCCTGCGCCATATCGACCGTCGCCTGGGTGGGGACGCCGACTTTGCCGCCGTATGCGACACGCTGCATGCCCATGGCATCCGCGTGGTGCTCGATGCCGTCTTCAACCACGTCGGCCGCGGTTTTTGGGCCTTCCGCGATGTGCAGGAGCGCAAGTGGGACTCGCCGTACAAGGACTGGTTCCACATTAGCTTTGACGGCGATTCCTGCTATGGCGATGGCTTTTGGTACGAGGGCTGGGAAGGCCATTTTGAGCTTGTGAAGCTCAACCTGCAAAATCCCGCTGTGGTCGATTACCTGCTCGAGTCCGTGCGCCGCTGGGCCGAGGTCTTTGGCGTCGACGGCCTGCGCCTGGACGTTGCCTATATGCTCGACCGCGACTTTATGCGCCGCCTGCACGCCTTTACCCGTGAGCTCAAGCCCGACTTTGTGCTGATCGGCGAGACGCTCCACGGCGACTACAACCAAATCGTCAACGACGAGATGCTCGACTCCTGCACCAACTACGAGTGCTACAAGGGCCTGTACTCCAGCTTTAACTCGGTCAACATGTTCGAGATCGCCCATTCGCTGCACCGCCAGTTTGGCGGCGATCCGTGGTGCATCTACCGCGGCAAACATCTGCTGTCGTTTGTCGACAACCACGATGTGCCGCGCCTGGCAAGTATCCTCACCGACAAGTCGTGTCTGCGTCCCGCCTACGGCATGCTCTTTGGCATGCCGGGCATCCCGTGCGTCTACTATGGCAGCGAGTGGGGAATTGCCGGCGAAAAGGGTGGCCCCGATGGCGACTGGGCGCTGCGACCTGCGCTCAATGAGCCTGCGCCCAACGAGCTGACGGCGTTCATCACGCAGCTTGCGCACCTTCGCTCGGCCGACGACGCGGCTGCCCGTGCTCTCAACTACGGTGCCTATCGCAACGTGGTGATCCAGAATAAGCAGCTGCTGTTCGAACGCGCTTGTGACGGTGCGACGGTGCTCGTGGCGGTGAACGCCGTGGACGAGCCTTACACCTTTGGCACCGGCGAGCTCAACGGCTCCTTCGTCGATCTGCTTGCCGACGATGCGCCCACGGTCGAGCTGACGGGCACCCTTGAGCTTGCACCCTACGAGGTGCGTTATCTGCTGAGGGCCTAGCCCATGGCCGTGTCTGACGAGGGCTATCAACATATTGAGCATGGGTTTGAGCCCGTGTTTGACGAGCACTCGCGCGTTTTGGTGCTCGGGTCGTTTCCCTCGGTGCTTTCGCGCGCCAATGCCTTTTATTACGGCAACCCTCAGAATCGCTTTTGGCGTGTGATGGCCACGTGCCTCGGTATGCCTGTGCCGCCCAACGAGGGCGATCCTTTGGCAAGCGGTGAGCCCGCGACGCTCGATGCCTCCATTGCCGCCAAGCGGGCCATGCTGCTGAACGGCGGCGTGGCCCTGTGGGATGCAATCGAGAGCTGCGACATTAAGGGCTCGAGCGACGCGAGCATCCGCAACGTTGTGCCGGCACATATCGAGCGCATTACCGGCGCAGCTCCCATTGAGCAGGTGATATGCAACGGTGGTACAGCTGGCCGGCTCTACAAGCGCTATCTACAAGAGCGCACCGGGCTGCCGGCCATCGTTCTGCCGTCGACAAGTCCCGCCAATGCGGCGTGGCGTCTGGAACGCCTTGTCGAGCGTTGGAGCGGCGCCGCTGATTGGCAGGCTTTTTCGATTTAGCAGTTTGAGTGCTCGGCAAGATGCCTCATAACGGCGTGCCAGATCGGTGTGGGCAGTGCAGGCGTGGCGCGCACCATGCCGTCGGTGTCGACGCCGCCCGTTGCGGCGCCACTGAGCTTCTGCGCGTGTTCGACGGAACACCCCATACGAACGGCGCCCACGAGCTTGTCCATGGCCTCCGAAAACGGTCGCCGCAAGAGTCCCATGCGCGGGGAGCGACGAAGCGCCGCAATGCCGCTGCCAGCGCAGATGGCAACGCCGCCACACCACAATTGGTTATGGCGCTCACATGCCTTGTGCAGGCGAACGGCGGTCTCACGCGCCTGCTCAGTGCCCTGTTGTGCGGCTCGAATCGCGGCGTAGACACGCGTTCCCGTACCGCCAAAGCGCTCAAGCGCCTGCTCGATGGCTGTCAACGTCTTATCGTCAGCCACATCTTCAATGGCCAGCACGATGCCATCGGCAACGCTGCCGGCGTCATTTGCCTTCAAGTCGACCGGGTGGGGGAGTGCGGTGCCGGAAAGCTGTGCATAGGCGGTGATGGCATCCTGCAGGTCCCAGAGCAAAAACTCAAGATCGTCGCTATTGGGAATGCTGATATACGCAATGGTTTGCAGTGTTTTTGGTACATCGCCGCGTGCGGTCGTCTCCATGCTGCCTCCTTTCCGGTTGGTTTCCGTTTAGGTTACACCGTCTGGTGGCGCCCCGCCGCGCTATCCTAGTGCAACCCTTACGAAAGGAACGCCATGCGTCTGCCCATGAATACCTCGCTTGCCACGCTCAAGCCCTCCGGCATCCGTCGGATTAACGCGCTCGCCGCCCAGCATCCGGGGTGCATCGCGCTCGCGCTCGGCGAGCCCGATTTTCCCACGCCCGATGTGATTAGCGCCGAGGTGACCGCCGCACTGGACCGCGGCGACACGCACTATCCGCCCAACAACGGTCGCCCCGCCCTGCGTGAGGCGTTATCTGCCTACATGGGGGATGCGGGCCTTACGTTTTCGGCGGACGAGGTCATTCTGACCGACGGTGCGACCGAGGCCCTGTCGGCAGCATTCATGGCTATGCTCAACCCAGGCGACGAGGTCATTATTCCCACGCCGGCCTTTGGCCTGTACGAGAGCATCGTCGTGGCCAATCACGCCAAGGCGGTCTTTTTGGATACGGAGCCTGCGCAATTCCAGATTGACGAGGACGCACTTCGTGCTTACGTGACGCCGGCGACCAAGGCCATCGTCATCTGCTCGCCCAACAATCCTACGGGTTGCATCCTCAACACGGCGTCGCTCGACGCCGTGGCGCGCGTGGCGGAGGAGGCGGGCATCTACGTGGTCTGCGACGATGTATACAACCGCCTGGTCTACGTGGACGGCTACGAGCGCTTTGCCCAGCGCCACCCGGAGCTGCGCGAGCAGACGGTAGTCATCGAGAGCTTCTCCAAACCCTGGGCCATGACCGGCTGGCGTTTGGGCTGGCTCGCAGCCGCAGCCCCCGTCATCGCCGAGATCGCAAAGGCCCACCAATACTTAGTATCGAGCGCCGTCTCCTTCGAAATGGACGCCGCAGCCCGAGCCCTCACCGTCGACCCAACTCCCATGCTCGAAGTCTACCGAGCCCGTCGCGAACGCGTACTCGCAGCCTTAGACGCCATGGGCCTCGACGTAGTAGAGCCCGCAGGAGCCTTCTACACTTTCCCGAGCATCAAAAAGTTCGGCCTAACCAGCGAAGACTTCTGCATCAAAGCCATCAAAGAGGCAAACGTAGCCCTAGTCCCGGGCGACTGTTTCGGAACCGAAGGCCACATCCGCCTAAGCTACTGCGTCTCCGACGAAAACCTGGACGAAGGCCTCCGCCGCCTGTCCACCTTCATTTCAACCTTGTAGCCCTCAGGGATGCAACACATCAGCCCACCGACTTAAGGCTTATGAGTGGGGGCGTCGGCCAACGGGAAACCGGGCTGCCCCAAAGTCACCGCAGGCCGCGCCGCCGAAGGCCAGGCGCAAGGTTTTCG
>CAJMSO010000008.1 GCA_905216075.1 uncultured bacterium
TAGCCCCTTGTCACACAAACTACCGAAGCCTCCAATTTTTTTGAACTGACAGGGTGGCGTTGTGGCTATAAGAAAGGTAAATGATGAATCGACGCTCGTCCGGAGATCGCTCTATAGATTATTTAAATTCGGTAAGTTTTACCTTATTTGGAATAAATCTGCCTAGATGAATAACTGAATTCTGGTGACAATTCTGATTGAACAAGTTGATTAGCAGTATTATTAATAAAGTGAACGGCTTTCGGCAAAGCCATCAGTTTATTTTTGAATTTAGCATTGCCTTCATCTGGAATCTTGTCGGAATTCTACTTCCCACTATTGCCTGCGGTATATTACTTGCAATTTCCGGATTACAGTCTTTCTACGAGTATTTTATGAGCGATCTGAGTAAAGCGGCCTTTAGTTTTTCTTCTGCGTCACTTCTCTGTGTTGAGTTGATTCATGGCAATTGTGTTAGCGCCGGGCGATTTTAGCCGCTAATAGTCAAACTATTTTGACCAATCCCGGTCACCGAATAATGGCCACCGTGCCTCCCCGCCGCCACTACGCTGGTGGTGCCAACACGCCGGCGTTAGGAGGACCATTGAGGTGAACGAGAGACACGATGACCTACAGGAGATTATAGACGCGGCGCTCCGGGAGATGGCCGCGGAGGAGGGCGACGGGTTCGACCCGCAGGCATGCAACCTCGCGGAGTTCTGCAGGAGGACGGGGCTCACCCGCTCCCGCGCGAGGACGGTCAGGGCCCACGGGTTCAGGGCCCTGCCCCACGGGAACAGCGGGAGGAGGGCCGCGCCGGGCGTGCTCGCCGGCCACACCGGCCTGGTGGACGACCTCCTGCGGAAGGGCGTCACCAACTCGCAGGTGATATTCGAGCGGCTGCTCGGCCAGGGCTACGCCGGCGGCCTCACCACGGTGAAGACCTATATCGCCGCGCACCGGGACCTCGTGCCCGCGAAGAGGCGGCAGGCGGCCCCGCAGGGCTGCCGCGGGCAGCGCTTCAGGACGGCGCCCGGAGAGGCCTACCAGATGGACTGGGGCTTCGTCGCGGTCGAGCGCCCTGGCGGGGAGCGGGCGCGGATCGCCTGCTTCGCCATGGTCTGCCACCATTGCGGGGGCGCCCACGTCGAGTTCTTCCCGAACGCGCGCCAGGAGAACCTCCTCATCGGGATGCTGCACGCGTTCTCGGCGCTGGGCGTGCCCGCGACCGTGCTCACCGACAACATGAAGAGCGTGGTCGTCCGCCGCGATGCCGACGGCCGGCCCGTCTGGCAGGCCGACTACGCCGAGTTCATGGGCGTCGTCGGCTTCCGCACCAGGCTGTGCAGGCCGCGCCACCCCTATACGAAGGGCAAGGTGGAGAGGCTCGTCCGCTTCGTGAAGGGGAACTTCCTCGCGGGAAGGTCCTTCACCGACCTTGACGCCCTCAACCGGGAGGCCGCCCTCTGGTGCGCCGAGCAGGGAGGCCGCTGGCGGCGCGCGGCGGCATGCGTCCCGATGCGCGAGCACGAGGCGGCGTGCTCGGCGAACACCAGGCCGCTCGAGGTCACGGCCGAGGTCGAGCGGTACCTGTGCCCGCGCCGGAAGATCTCCTTCGACGGCTTCGTGAGCTTCGAGGGGCACCGCTACGGCGTGCCCTACTGGTACGTCCGCCGCGAGTGCAGGGTGAACCGGGAGGGGCGCGTGGTGCACATATACAGCGACGACCTCTCCCGCGAGCTCGTCGCCCACGCCGTCGGCACCGGCGCCGACAGCTGGTGCGAGGGGCAGTGGGAGACATCGCCGGCGCAGCCCGAGGAGCTGCCGACCCAGCCGGTCGGGACCGTGGTCGAGCAGATCGCCCCGCCCCGTGCGAAGCCCGGTTTCGAGAGGTTCGACTTCGGGAGGGCCGAATGATGGCGGGCGCGGGGGCGAGCCCCTACGAGCTCGCGAGCGACGCCGCGTCGAGGCTCGGGATCGCCGTCGGGGCGGAGGAGCTCGCGACCCTCGCCTCGGACCTCGACCTCGGCGACGGGGAGATGGCCGCCGTGGCAGCCACCTTCTCCTACCTTGCGGAGAAGAGGAGGCTCGCCTCCATCGAGACGCTGCTGAGGCTGAGCAGGCTGCCCAGGCGCGAGCCCAAGACCTTCGAGGGCTTCGACTTCTCCAGGATCCAGGGCCGGGACGCGGCCGCGCTGGGCAAGCTCCCGTCGCTGGCCGACCTCTACGCGCACCGCAACGTCGCCTTCGTCGGGCCCGGCGGCATAGGGAAGACGCACCTCGCGCAGGCCTACGGGCGCGAGTGCTGCATGCGGGGGCTCAAGACCTACTACATCAAGGCGACCGAGCTCAGGGACAGGTTCCAGAAGGCCGTCCAGCGGGGAAACACCTCGCGGGTCGTCTCCTCGCTCGTCAAGCCGTCGTGCCTCATCGTGGACGAGGTGGGGAGATGCGTCTACGACAGGCCGTGCACCGACCTGTTCTTCGATGTCGTCGACAGGCGCTACGAGAAGGAGGGGCCGAACGCGATGGTCCTCACGAGCAACATCGCCCCGAGCGGGTGGGATGAGTTCTTCACGGGCGACGACACGCTCCTCTGCGCCCTCGACAGGCTGTTCGACAAGGCGTCGGTGTTCGTGATGCGGGGCCCGAGCTACCGCGGCAGGGAGCTTGACACCTACTCGGTGGAGGCCGTCCCCCAGGCGGTGAAGGTGAGGGGGATCCAGCCCGAGGGGATGTAGGAATGCGATAGGAAAGTCATAGATGCGGGCGTGTTGGCTAAAATGGGTCGGCCGGGATTGGTCAATCTCGGCCGACTATATTTGGCTAAATTATTCCGGCGCTAACAGCGTCTTCATGAGTTGCGGTGAAATAGGGACTGTTTTACCAGTTAAAAGGTCTAATCAGTCCCTATTTCACCGCAACTTAAATTAAGGCTAATTGTTGCGCAACTCGAATTTGAATAATCGCTTTACATTGGCCTCGATTGGAACGTCTATGGTTGTGGGGGCTGGTATGAATTGTCCTTATTGTGGTACTGAGTTGCGCAATGGCGTGAGGTATTGCACAACATGTGGGGTTACCATCCATGGCATGTCGACTAATTCTGCAATTCGGGTAAAGCCTCGGAATCACATTGCGGTTGTTCTTACCTGCATGTTGGCAATTGCCATTGTCGGCGGCAGTTGTTTGGGTCTTCATCTGCGGCAAGCATTGTCTTGTTTTATATCGGCTCATTCGGAGCATGCTATTGTGCTCAACATCTCTGCCGCAGGTTGGGATACCGATAGCGGGGCCTCACGTGTCCCGATACACATTACGGGCAAGACTGTCGACGGGATAACGGTCGACAAGGTTGAGTTCGTCGCCTCCGACGGTTCCGGTATCAGCCTCATTCAAGGTGTGTACACGCTCGAGGCGGCAGGTTCCCCCATCGCCACTGATGGCAAGATTTATCAAATTCCCTGTACGAGCGCGACGCTCGTCCTCGACGATGTCTTTACCGCAGGCGAAACGATCAATCTCGCCGAGCTCGCTGAGCAGAATTCGATACTCACCTTCTGCCCCATCGATGCCAGCGATATGACCAACGACGAAATCTATGATGCCGCCCTACTCGCCATGACATATAAAGGCGACGACGCCCCCGACGTTGCCGCACTGTGCCAGGCAGCAATCAATCGTCGTGCCGCCGCCAGCAAAAGCGAGAACGCCTTCGAAAGTTGCGGTGAAATACGGATTAATTGAGCCTTTAAGCTGGCAAACAGTCCTTATTTCACCGCAACTGAAACAGGGGCGCTCTCCATGAGAGCGCCCCTGCCGGGCTTCCATAGTACTGGCGAAACAGTTTTATAGTTCTGGCGAAGCAGTCCTTGAGATCCGCCTTGCCTTATGCCAAGAACTCCTTGGTGGTCGCCACGATGTTGGCGGCGTCCAGGCCGTACTTGTGCAGGAGCTCGGCGCCCGGGCCGGACTCGCCGAAGGTGTCGTTGACGCCAATCTTCTTGAGCGGCGTCGGGCACTGCTCGCACAGGACGTCGGCGACGGCGCTGCCCAAGCCACCGATCACGGAGTGCTCCTCGACGGTCACGACGTGGCCGGTCTTGGTGGCGCTCTTGACGATCAGGTCGGCATCGATGGGCTTGATGGTGTGCATGTTGATGACCTCGGCGTCGATGCCCTCGGCAGCGAGCTGCTCGGCGGCCTCGAGAGCCTCGCCGACCATCAGGCCGCAGGCAATGATGGTCACATCTGCGCCCTCGCGCATGACAATGCCCTTACCCAACTCGAACTTGTAGGTCTCGGGGTCGTTGATAACCGGCGAGGCCAAACGAGCGAAGCGCATGTACACCGGACCGTCGCACTCGTAGGCGGCGCGCGTCACGGCGCGGGCCTCGACGTCGTCGGCAGGAACGATCACAGTCATGCCAGGGATGACGCGCATCAGGGCGATATCCTCGCAGCACTGGTGTGTGGCGCCGTCCTCGCCCACCGAGATACCGGCGTGCGTGGCGCCAATCTTAACGTTGAGATGCGGGTAGCCGATGGAGTTACGGACCTGCTCAAAGGCGCGGCCGGCGGCAAACATGGCAAAGGTGCTCGCGAAGGCAACGCGGCCGGTGGTCGCGATACCGGCGGCGACGCCCATCAGGTTGCTCTCGGCAATGCCCACATCGAAGAAACGATCGGGGCAGGCGGCCTTGAACTTGCCGGTCTGCGTGGCGGCGGCCAGGTCAGCGTCGAGGACCACAAAGTCATCGTGCTCGTTGGCGAGCTCGACGAGGGCCTCGCCGTAGCTTACGCGCGTGGCGATTTTTTTGACGTCTGCCATCCTAGAGCTCCTCTCCGGCGGCCGTGAGCTCTGCCATGGCCTGCTCAAACTGTTCATCGTTGGGGGCCTTGCCGTGCCAACCAACCTGGTTCTCCATAAAGGAAACGCCCTTGCCCTTCATGGTCTCGGCGATGATGGCGGTCGGCTGACCCTTGGTGGCGCGGGCCTCGGCAAAGGCGGCGCGGATCTGATCGAAATCGTTGCCGTCGGCAAGCTCCACCACGTGGAACTTAAAGGCGCGGAACTTGTCGGCGAGCGGCATGGGGTCGTTGACCTCCTCGACGGGGCCGTCGATCTGCAGGCCGTTGTGGTCGACGATCACGCAGAGGTTATCGAGCTGCTGGTTGCCGGCAAACATGGCTGCCTCCCAGACCTGGCCCTCCTCGCTCTCGCCATCACCCAGCAGGGCGTACGTGCGGTAAGTATCGCCCCAGTGCTTGGCGGCAACCGCCATGCCCACGGCGGCGGAGATGCCCTGGCCGAGCGAGCCGGTGGACATATCGACGCCCGGGGTGTCGTTCATGTTGGGATGACCTTGCAGGTGGCTGCCGATATGGCGCAGCGTCTCGAGATCCTCCTTGGGGAAGAACCCACGCTCGGCGAGCACGGCGTACAGGCCCGGAGCGCAATGGCCCTTGGAGAGCACAAAACGGTCGCGATCGGCCTTGCGGGGATCGGCCGGGTCGACGTTCATTTCCTCAAAGTACAGATAGGTCATGATGTCGGCAGCGCCGAGCGAACCGCCCGGATGGCCGGACTTGGCAGCGTGCACGCCGGTGACGATGCCCTTCCTTACCTCGTTGGCAACCTTTTTGAGCTCTTCGTCGCTCATTGTGCCTTCCTTTCATCCTCATTAGACAAAATGCGCACGGCACGGAAAGGTAATCCCAACACAGCCGCAATGCACGTACGTCATTCATTATGCTGGAAACTGATGGCTTTACCAGAGTTTTTATCATTATTTGAACAATTTAGCAGGCAGAACCGCTGATGAAACGGTTTATCAATGTGAACGTCTTTTGGATGGAACGCGATCGACCCTACGCGCTAATGTCCTTGAATCCCTCGCCGAAGGCTTCCGTAACGTCGGCAACCGTCACGATGGCATGAGGATCGCGCTCGCGCACGATCGTCTTGAGGGTATTGAGCTCTCGACGGCTCACGATGACCATAATCACTGGCTTCTCGGCACCCGAATACATGCCAGTCGCCTTAAACTTGGTACAACCACGACCCAGGCCATACATGATATCGGCAGCGATATCAGGGAACTTGTCCGAGATGATGAGTACCATACGGCGTTTGTTACCACCATCGACCACGGCATCGATCACGTAGCCGCTAATGACCATCGAAAGGCCTGCATATAGTGCGTTTTCGATTGAAAAGACCGGAGCCGACAGCGCGCATACGGCAACATCGATCGCCATGACGGTCGAGCCCACCGGCAGTGAGGTGTTACGCGAGATGATTTGGCCAATCGTGTCCGAGCCGCCGGTGTTGGCGCCGGCGCGCAACACCATGCCGTAACCGATGCCCGTAATAATGCCGCCCCACATAGCGGGAAGCATCAGGTCCGCATCCGCCAGAGGTGCTACAAACGGGGCGAACAGATCGGTAAAGAAGCCCAGCAGCACAAAGCCCGTCGCGGTCTGCACCACGTAGAACATGCCGCCCTCGCGCATAACGACCAACAACAGCAAGGCGTTCATCACGATCGTCTGAATACCAACGGGAAGCGATAGGCCGCGCGCCGCGCCGACCGCCTGGATAATGGTGGCAAGGCCCGTAACGCCACCGGCGGCAAGACCGTTGGGAATCAAAAACAAGTCGGTCGCGATGGCGGCCAAGGCACACCCCAACATGATCTGGGGCAGGTCGTGAAAGAAGTTCATCGAAAGAATGCGCTTGATGTCCAGACGATATGCCATGCTGCCTCCCTCAAAAAAGCGCACCCAAACGGATGCGCTTTGAACTTCTTCTTGTATTCGATTCTACCGATTCGCCGGACAAAAACCACCCCTGCGCAGGGTTTATTCTGGATACAAACCCGTCCAACCGTTGGGTTTGGCATCGGCTTGAAGCCACCCGATGTTTTAGACCTCCGAGCCTTCTGCATCGGCGTTGCCGGTAGCCCAGCGATGGTAGCCAATAACAAACGGGTCCAGGTCGCCATCGTCAAGAACGGCCTCGACATTGCTGGTCTCCACACCCGAGCGCAGATCCTTGACCATCTGGTACGGGTAGAGCACGTAGCTGCGAATCTGGTTGCCAAAACCAATCGTGGTCTTGGGTCCGCGGATCTCATCGAGCGCCTCGGCGCGCTTCTCGAGCTCAATCTCGTACAGACGAGCCTTGAGGATCTGCATGCACGCGGCCTTGTTCTGGATCTGGCTGCGCTCATTTTGGCAGGTAACCACAATGCCGCTGGGGAAATGCGTCACGCGCACGGCGGAGTCGGTGGTGTTGACGCCCTGACCGCCCGGGCCGCTCGCGTGGTACACGTCCACGCGGATGTCATCGGGACTGATTTCGATGTCGATATCATCGGGTAGCACGGGGATGACCTCGACGCCGGCAAACGTGGTCTGGCGGCGCTTCTTGTCGTCGGTGGGGCTAATGCGAACCAAGCGGTGGACACCGGCCTCGGCGCGCAGCATGCCAAATGCGTCCTTGCCCTCGACGGTAAAGGTCGCGCGGTCGATGCCGATGACCTCGGCCGCGGGACAGTCGTTGATGGTGACCTTCCAGCCGCGACGCTGGCAGTACTTCATGTACATCTTAAAGAGCATGAAGGTCCAGTCCTGGGCCTCCAGACCACCCTGTCCGGGCTTGATGGTCACAATAGCATCGCCGTGATCGAACTCACCGGTAAACCAGCTCGAAAGCTCAAGTTCGTCGATAGCGCGGGCCAGGCGTTCTGCCGTAGCGGCAGCCTCCTCGCGCAATGCGGCGGCGTCGGGGTCATCCCCCATCTCTTCGGCAAGCTCCAGCGCGGCGCGGGCATCGGAAAGCTCGCCGCGCGCGGTGTCCACGGCAGCGATATCTTCCTTGGTGCGAGCAATCTCCTCCATGGTGGCACGGGCGGCGTCGGCGTCATCCCAAAAGCCAGGGGCAACACTTTTGGCCTCGAGCTCGGTCACGCGGGTACGCTTCTCGTCCAAGTGGAGATACGACTCGACCTCGCCGAGCCGGTCCGCAAACGCGTCCAGCTCGGCGGGCGTTACCTCTAAAGCCTCAGCCATTAACGATTCCTGCCGTGGCAGTACTTAAACTTCTTGCCGCTACCGCAGGGGCACGGGTCGTTGCGGCCCACGTTGACGTACGGATCGTCGCTCTCGGACTTGCGATAGGTCGTCACCTTGCCACCGTTGTTAACGGCAGGTCCGCCTTGGACAGCCGTGCGGGCCTGCACCTGCGCCTGCTTGCGCAGCACCGAGTCGCCGTTATCACCATCGACCTCGGCAGGACCGGAGAAGCGCGCGCCCTCGAGCGCGGGCTCTTCCTTGTGCTCCACGGCACGCGGGGCAGCCTTGATCTCGATGCGCAGAACCGTGCGCAGGTAATCCTCATACATGGTATCGACGAGTATCTGGAACGCGCCGTAGGCCTCGGTCTTGTACTCAACCAGCGGGTCGCGCTGGCCAAAGCCGCGCAGGCCGATGCCGGTCTTAAGGTAGTCCATCTCCTGCAGGTAGTTCATCCAGCGGGTATCGATGACGCGCAGCATGACCTGGGTGTTGAGCTCGCGCATCAGGTCCTCGCCCAAGCGCTCGGCCTTCATGTTGTAGCACTTCTCTACGTAAGCCAGGACATCGGCAGCCAGGGCCTCATAATCCTCGTCGGGGAACTTCGGCGTATCGATGTGGCCGGTGAGCTCCACAACCCACTTGCGCAGGCCCTCCAGGTCGCGCTCGCCATCGTGACTGTCCTTGGTGCAGAACTCCTGCACGCAGCGGTACACGGTGTCGTGCATGACCTCGGTGATGTGGTCGGTCAGGTCCTTGCCGTCCAGAATCTTATTGCGCTCGGCGTAGATGACCTGGCGCTGCTTGTTCATGACGTCGTCGTACTCAAGGACGCTCTTACGCATGGAGAAGTTGATGCTCTCGACCTTGTGCTGGGCGCTCTCGACGGCCTTGGAGATGATCTTGTGCTGGATGGGCATGTCGTCGCCCATGTCGGCCGTGACCATCATCTTGGAGACGCGGTCCATCTTGTCGCCGCCGAACAGGCGCATGAGGTCGTCCTCGAGCGACAGGTAGAACTGGGTCTCGCCTGGATCGCCCTGACGGCCGGAACGGCCGCGCAGCTGGTTGTCGATACGGCGGGACTCATGGCGCTCGGTGCCGATGACGGTCAGGCCGCCGGCGGCAAGCACGCGCTCGCGCTCGGCCTTGCAGGTCTCCTTGGCCTCGGCGTTAAACTGCTCGAGCTGCTCGGGCGTCACGTCCTCCATGGTCAGGCCCTCGTACTCCAAGCGCTCGCGCACCAGCTCGTCGGGGTTGCCGCCCAGCAGGATGTCGGTACCACGACCGGCCATGTTAGTAGCGATGGTCACGGCGCCGTAGCGTCCGGCCTGGGCAACGATATGAGCCTCGCGCTCGTGATGCTTGGCGTTGAGGACCTCGTGCGCGATGCCGCGCTTGGTAAGGGCGGCGGACAGCTTCTCGGAGCTCTCGATGGAGACGGTGCCCACCAGGACCGGTTGCCCCTTGGCGTGACGACGCTCAACGTCGTCGGCAACGGCGTTGTATTTAGCCTGAATGGTGCGGTACACCAGGTCCTCGTGGTCCACGCGCTGCACGGGCTTGTTGGAGGGGATGACCTCGACGGGCAGCTTGTAGATCTCGCGGAACTCAGCATCCTCGGTAAGTGCCGTGCCGGTCATGCCGGAGAGCTTGTCATACAGACGGAAGTAGTTCTGCAGGGTGATGGTGGCCAGGGTCTGGTTCTCCTCGCGTACGAGCACGCCCTCTTTGGCCTCAATGGCCTGGTGCAGGCCCTCGGAGTAACGGCGGCCTTCCATAATGCGGCCGGTGAACTCGTCGACGATCTTGACCTCGCCGTTGGTGACCACGTACTGCTTATCACGGTGGAACATGTACTGGGCCTTCAGCGCCTGCTGCAGGTGGTTGACCAGCTGGCCGGAGAGATCGGCATAGATGTCATCGATACCCAGGCGGCGCTCGATCTTCTTAAGACCGCGCTCGGTGGCGGCGATGGTGTGCTTGGCCTCGTCCATGACGTAGTCGCCCGTGGGTTCAACGTCCTCGGTGGCGGTGAGCATGTCGTGCGACACGTCCTCACCGCGCTCCAGGCCGCGCACGGCGCGCGCGAAGTCCTTGTAGGTGCTGGCGGACTTAGTGCCGGCGCCCGAGATAATGAGCGGCGTCCTGGCCTCATCGATCAGGATGGAGTCGACCTCGTCGACGATGGCGTAGTTGTGACCGCGCTGCACGCGCTGCTCGGGACGGGTGACCATGTTGTCGCGCAGGTAGTCGAAACCGAACTCGGAGTTGGTGCCGTAAGTGACGTCTGCCTGGTAGGCCGGGCGCTTGAGCTCGAGCGGCATGTTGTTCTGGAGCAGACCGACGGTCATGCCCAGGTACTTGTAGATGCGGCCCATCCACTCGGAGTCGCGCTTTGCCAGGTAATCGTTGACGGTAACGACATGCACGCCCTTGCCGGCGATAGCGTTGAGGTAGCCGGCCAAGGTGGAGACGAGCGTCTTGCCCTCGCCGGTCTTCATCTCGGCAATATGACCCTCATGAAGCGCCATGGCGCCGATGAGCTGTACGTCAAAGTGGCGCATGCCCGTGATGCGCTTGGAAGCCTCGCGCACGGTGGCAAAGGCCTCGGGAAGCATGTCGTCGAGCGACTCGCCGTTGGCGTAACGCTCGCGGAACTTATCGGTCTGGGCGCGGAGTTCCTCCTCGGTCATCTTCTCAAACTGGGGCTCAAGACCGTTGATCTGGTCGACGATCTTGTAGTAGCGCTTAAGGTCCTTATCGGATCCAAAGGACAGCAGCTTTGACATGAATCCCATGTGGTTTTCCTTTTTGGCCATCGCCCACGCTGTGCAGCTGCGGGCGAGTTAAACACAGATGATTGTACTTTAGCCAAACAAGGCGCGGCCTATACGGTCGACCTCGACCGCCACGTAATAACTACGACCCGACCGACCTGCCAAAAAGGGACTGGTTTATTTTGGCAGGTTTTATCTGGGAAAACGCCGTCACTCTGCCATTTGGTGCAAACCAACCCGTCCCCTTCGCACCAATCTGGTGCAATGGGAACGGGTTAGCCTGCACCAATAAAAAGAAAAGGGCCGCGCACCCAAACGGATGCACGGCCCTTTTGCCATGAATGCGAGCGATTCCTCGGCGAGCTATTTACTCAGCAGCCTCGGTGGTCTCGGCCTCGGCAGCGGCCTCCTCGACGGGAGCCTCTGCGGGAGCCTCGGCGGCCTGCTTGGCAGCCTCCTCGGCAAACTTAGCAGCACGCTTGGCCTTCTCGGCAGCCTTAGCCTCAGCGGCGGCCTTGCGAGCGGCCTCGGCCTCAGCAGCCTTGGCAGCCTTGGCAGCCTTGGCCTCCTCAGCCTTCTTGAGCTGGGCGGCAGCGGCGCCACCGAACTTGTCGGCGAAGCGCTGGACGCGTCCACCGGTGTCGACGAACTTCTGCTGGCCGGTGTAGAACGGGTGGCACTCGTTGCAAAGCTCGACCTTCATCTCAGACACGGTAGCGTGCGTCTTGAAGGTGTTGCCGCAGGAGCACGTCACCGTGCACTCGACATACTGGGGATGGATACCCTGCTTCATGGTAGGACTCCTTATTGGTCAGGCGCTGGTTACCGATCAGCGCATAAGGCGTCTTGGTTTCCGACCAAGACAACAAACTTGGCTATGGTACCACGGCGTCGCGCGTCCCACAAAAGGTTCACGGTCTTTGTGCAGGGCGGCGTGGCCAACCGCAGCGAGCACGCACCCCGACGAGCCTTCACCCATGTTGCAGACGTGTAACGCCGCAGTAAGCACACCCCTTTTGGCGCCAGACAGGTACAATGATGAACACTGTACCGTAGCGGAGCGCCCCGCGCGCGCCGCAATCACGCGAAAGGGTTTCCCATGGCCGAGATCTCGTCCTCCCGTATCGTCATCACCGTCCTTGGCAAGAACCGCCCCGGCATCGTCGCCGGCGTCACCCGTGTCCTAGGCGAGGCCAACGTCGACATCCGCGACATCACGCAGTCCATTATCGAGGACATCTTCACCATGACCATGCTGGCCGACACCGCCGAGTCCAAGCTCGACTTCGCCGAGCTGCAGAAGGCGCTGGCCGAGGCCGGCGAGCTTTCGGGCGTCAACGTGTCCATTCAGCGTGAGGACGTCTTTAACTTTATGTATCGCCTGTAGCGAACAGGCCGCTCGGGGCAGCTTGACGTCATATCGTCCAAGCGCGCGGCCCCAAAGCGAACCGGAGAGGAGCGCGCATGGCCTACGACGCCAAGAAAATCTACTATCGCTTCGACGACCACCTGAGCCGCCTGGTTCTGGATTACGAGGCGAGCCGTCAGATTTCGCCCGAAAGCGAAAACCTCTACCACGGCCTGCCGACCGCCCCATACGACGAGGGCCTGTTCGTAGAGCACAACGTCAAGCGCGGCCTGCGCAATGCCGACGGCTCGGGCGTGGTCGCGGACCTTACCCGCATCTCGGACGTGCACGGCTACAACAAGGTCGACGGCAAAGTCGTGCCCGACCAGGGCAAGCTTACGCTGCGCGGCTATAGCATCGAGGACCTGGTCAACAACGCCCAGGCCGAGGATCGCTATGGCTACGAAGAGGTCGCCTACCTGCTCATCACGGGCTCTCTGCCCACCAAGGAAGAGCTTGACGGTTTTTGCGAACGTCTGGGCGCTTTTAGGCACCTGAGCGACGAGTACGTCCGCGAGTTCCCCATGACCACGGTGTCGTCGAGCATCATGAATGTGCTTCAGCGCGCCGTGCTGCTGCTCTACGCCTTCGACGCCGAGCCCGACGCCATTACACCCGAGCACGAAATCGACGTCGCCATCTCCATGCTCGCCCGTCTCCCCCGTATCGCCGCCTTCGCGCATATGGCCTCGGTCGCCAAGCGCCGCGGCTCCGAGGTTCATGTACCGCACCCCACACCCGGCCTCTCCACCGCCGAGACCATCCTGCAGGTGTTGCGCGGCGGCATGGCATTCACCCGCGACGAAGCCATGCTGCTCGACGTGATGCTCATGCTGCATGCCGAGCACGGCGGCGGCAACAACTCCACGTTCGCCTGCCGTGTGCTGTCCTCCTCGGCCACCGACCCGTATTCCGCCTACGCCGCGGCTATCGGCTCGCTCAAGGGCCCGCGCCACGGCGGCGCCAATGCCAAGGTCGTGTCTATGCACGAGGACATCCGCGCGCATGTCTCCAACTGGGAGGACGAGGACGAGGTCGCGGCCTACCTGGGCAAGATCCTCGACAAGCAGGCCTTCGACGGCACGGGCCTCATCTACGGCATGGGCCACGCCGTCTATACGCTCAGCGACCCGCGCGCCGAGGTCTGCCGCCGTTACGCGCGCTCACTGGCAGCCAAGAAGGACTTGGGCGAAGAGTTCGCACTCATCGAGCGTATCGAGCGCCTGGCACCCCAGGTCATGCGCGACCACGGCATGACCAAGCCCATCTGCGCCAACATCGACCTGTACACGGGCTTTATCTACAAGATGCTCGGCGTGCCCGAGACGCTCCTTACGCCGCTATTCGCCGTCGCCCGCATGGCCGGCTGGTCGGCGCACCGCATGGAAGAGCTCTTCTGCGCGCACCGTATCATCCGCCCCGCCTATCGTCCGGTGATCGAGCCGCTGGAGTACAAGCCGCTCGCCGACCGCTAGGACGCGGACCGTTATAGAACTCGAGCGTGGCCAGGGACCCAAGCCCTCGGCCACGCTTTTTATGCCAGTAGAAAGGATTACAGCGAATGATTGTGTTTTCCGATATGGATGGAACGCTGCTGACGAGTGATAAGCAGATGAGCGACGCCACCTGGGCAATGCTCGACGAACTCGCTCGACGTGGGATTGAGTTTGTGCCCTGCACGGGGCGTCCGCTGTCGGGCATCTTTGAGCCCATCCTCGCCCACCCCGCCGTACACTACGCGGTCTGTGCCAACGGCGCCAGCGTCTGGCAGCTCGACGAGGATACGCCCACCGACGCCTCGCGCGCCACGTGCATCTTGAGCCGTCCGCTCGACCGTGGCATTGCCCACCGCATCCATCGCATTGCCGCCGGCCACGATGTGACCTTCGATATCTTCGCGGATGGGCAGTGCTTCCTCCCCCGCTCGCTATACGGGCGTCTGGATGAGTTCTGTGGCGGCGACCCCCACATCGCGGCTTCGCTCAAGCGCACACGAACACCGATCGACATGGATATCGACAGCAAGATCGACGAGGTCGAGACGCTCGAACGCATCGCCATGTACTGGCACGACCCGGCCGATCGCGACGCCATCGCAGCAGAGCTCGACACGCTCGGAGGCATTGAGGTCACGCGTTCGTACGCCATGAATATCGAGGTCATGGGTGAGGGCGCCACCAAGGGGACGGCCCTCACGTGGTTATGCGAGCACCTGGGCGAGCGTCTCGCCGACGCCTGGGCGTTCGGCGACAACATCAACGACATCCCCATGCTACAGGCAGCGGGCCACGGCATGGCCATGATCAACGCCGAGTCCGAAGACCGCGAGGCCGCCGACGCCATCACCGAATACGACAACGACCACGACGGCGTCGCCCGCACCATCATGGCCGCCCTCGCTTAGTCGTTGGGTAGTCATTGGGGACGTTCTTAAACGACTAGTCGTTGGGGACAGTCTTCGCGAAAAAGCTGCAAGGACTGTCCCCCACTGCCGGCAGAAAAGGAACGTCCCCATCTGCCGGATTAAGCGAGACTCTCCAGCACGCGACGGAGCTCCTGCTGGACGGCGTGGTCGCGATTACAACCCACCACGCGATCGGCCACCGCTTTGAGCGCGGGACGCGCGTTTTCCATCGCGCAGCCCGTGCCGACAAAGCGAATGATCTCGTAGTCGTTCATCGAGTCGCCAAACGCCATGACCTCGTCGCGTTCGACGCCATAGTGCTCCATGAGCTGCTCGATTCCCGAGGCTTTCGACACACCGGGCTGCATGGCATCGATCCATGCGTTTCCAGAAGGCGCAAAGGTAAAGAGCTGGCCAAGCTCGCGCTGCAGTACGTAGGCACTGTCCATAACGGCACAGTCATCGCAAAAGATACTCGCCTTGATGATATTTACGCTGGGATCGGGCAGCTCCCAAATGCGCTCGGCATTGGGAAGGTCCTTATCGACCTCACGCACGAACTTGCACTCGTCATCGAGCAGGAAGGACTTGGTTCGGTCAAAGAGCGCAAGATGCAGATTGGGAAACGTCCTGACGGCTTGGGCGAGCCTTCGAATCGCCAGGTGGGAATACACCTCACGGTCTACCATCTTACCGTCGGCGTAGACTTGGGCGCCGTTAGCGGCGACAAAGTCCATCTTGTCGCGAACGGGCGCAAAGAACTCGCACAGGCGATCGTAGCGACGACCTGACGATGCAGCGAAATGCACGCCATGCTCGTGTAGCGCCAGAATCAGTTCGTAGGTCTCGGGAGGCACCTGGCCGTTTTCGTCAAGCAGTGTGCCGTCCATATCGGATGCAATCAGTTTAAACATAGAAAAGCTCCCTTCGGGCTTGATGGAATCGGACGTATATCCAAAATCACCGTACCCAAAGGGAGCTCAAATAAGACTCCGCGGGCGCAAACGTTACAAGGACCTAGCAAATAGCTCACGCGCGCCAGAGGCCCCACGGTCGCGACGTCAGGCAGCCCGCCAAAGAGTGTCCCCGACGATTAGTCGTTTAAGAACGTCCCCGATGACTAGTCGGCATAGGTGAAGGTTGTAACGTCGAACATGCCCTCGGGGCGGATGCGGAGCGTCGGGATGACCGGCAGGGGCAGGAAGATGATGCCCATGATGGGGTCGAGCGGCGGCTCAATACCCATGGCGCGCGCCTTGACCATAAAGTCGTCGTGCTGCGCAGCAACGTCCTCGGCCGCGCCTTCGCTCATAAGGCCACCGAGCGCCAGCGGAATACGCGCCACGACCTTGCCGTTGCGCACCAGCACGTGGCCGCCCTGGCCCACGGCCTCGACGGCAGCCATCATATCAGCCGCGCTGTCGCCCACCACGCACACGTTGTGCGAGTCGTGGCCGATCGTCGAGGCGATGGCACCGCCCGTGATGGTAAAGCCGCGCACCCAGCCGCGACCGATATGCTTGCCGACTAGGCCCAGGCCAGCGGGGCCGTCGCCATCGGCGCCCTCGGCCTGCAGCGACACGCCGCGGCCGTGGCGCTCGATCAGCATAATGCGGCGCAGGCCCTCGGCACTCTCGGGGCGAGCCATACCCGTGATGGCCTTACCCGGCACCACGTCGATCACGGCCTCGCCCGGCTTAAAGGCATAGTCGAACACGTCGAGCGATAGCTTCGGCAGTTTAACGGAAGCGCGCAGCTCATCGGCAAGGGCCGCAACCTCGGCCATCTCGGGTGCAATCTCGCCCACAAAGGTGCCGTCCTGCGCCACCAGAGCACCGGAGGCATATACGCGATGCGGAGCCGTGGCAAACGTCAGGTCGTTGAGTACCAGCAGGTCGGCACGCTTGCCCGGGGCGATGGCGCCACGCAGTTCGTGCGGGTCGCGGCAACCGTGGTCCAGGCCAAACGCCTCGGCCGTGGACAGGGACGCCATAGAGATGGCAACCACGGGGTCGATACCGGCCTCGACAGCCACGCGGCAGGCATTGTCAATCATACCGGTCGAAAGCGCGTCGGAGGGAGCGCGGTCGTCGGTCGCAAAGCAGCAGCGGCGGGCACGGGCAGGATTCTCCAGCAGCATCGGAGACAGGTTGGTCAGGTCATGGCTGCACGTGCCTTCGCGCAGCATCACGTACATACCGCGAGACAGCTTGTCGAGCGCCTCCTCGGGAATCGTCGACTCGTGGTCGGCGATAATACCTGCTGCGGCATAGGCGTTGAGGTCCTTACCAGCAACGAGCGGCGCGTGGCCGTCAACCTGCTTGGACGGCGTCTGGTTGGCAGCATCGATGCGAGCACAGGTCTCGGGGTCGGCCATAAAGACGCCCGGCAGGTTCATCATTTCGCCCAGACCAAAGACATCGCCTGGATGCTCGGCAAAAAACGCCTGCATATCGGCAGCCGAAATAACGGCACCGGCCTGCTCGTCGGGCAGCGCGGGCACGCACGAAGGCATCATGTACTTGATGGAGATGGGTGCGCGGCGGCCGTCCTCGATCATAAAGCGCAAGCCGTCGAGACCGGCAACATTGGCAATCTCGTGGCTGTCGGCAATGGCGGTGGTAGTACCGCGCGTCGCGGCCATGCGAGCATACTCGGCGGGACGGATGTTCGAAGACTCGATATGCAGATGCCCGTCAATAAAACCGGGAGCGAGATAGCGACCCTGGCAGTCGATGACCTCAGTTGCCTCGTAGGTGCCAGCGGCATCGTCGCGACCATCGTAGAGCACGCCGACGATCACACCGTCCTTGACGGCAACGCTACCGGGCGCCACACGCTGGCCATGCACGTCGACGATCTGCGCATTGGTAAACAGCGTGTCGACGGGCACGCGCCCCTCGGCAGCATCGATCACAGACCTCATGACCTCAACGGACATACATACTCCTTTAACCGTAGAAAAAAGCTGCGGAGCGGACAGACCTTCACCGCAGCAAACCAATAGCCATTGTATGCCCAAAAGGAAGCCCCGCTAACACCCCTTCCGCTTAACGGCACCGCCAAATGATCCCTCCGTCCCCAAGGGATCGTCGTAACCAAAAAAGGCCGCAGTCGGGAATCCCGGCTGCGGCCTTGTTGCACTTGTGAGGTCAACTCGCTCGTTAGATCAGCTTGAAGCCCTTGCGCTTGCCTACGGAGAGGGTGTCGCCCAGCTTGAGGGCGCTGGGATCGATGTTATAGCTCTTGGGAGCCACGGCCTTGCCGTTGATCTTGACGCCGCCGCCGTCGATATCGCGACGAGCCTGGCCGGCGCTCGCCGAAAGACCCAGGTCCTTGAGCAAGCCGGCGAGGTAGATCTGGCCCTCGTCGTTAACGGTCAGCTCGACATGCTTCTCGGGGAAGTCGGCGAGCTGGCCCTCCTTGAACACGCGGTCGAACTCGGCCTGAGCCTCGTCGCCGGCACCGACGCCGTGGTAGGTGTCGCACAGGTCGCGGCCCAGAGCGCGCTTGAGCTCGTAGGGGTCGGCAGAACCATCGGCCAGGGCAGCGTCGATCTTGTCGACCTCGGCCGGGGTGAGCGAGCTCGCCAGGCGGTAGTACTTGCCGATCATCTCGTCGGGGATGGACATGGTCTTGCCGAACATGTCCTTGGGCGCGTCGGTCAGGCCGATGTAGTTACCGTAGGACTTGGACATCTTACGAACGCCATCGGTGCCCTCGAGCAGCGGCATGGTGAGCGCGATCTGGGGCTCCATGCCCATCTTCTCCATGAGCTCACGGCCGGCGAGCAGGTTGAAAAGCTGGTCGGTGCCGCCCATCTCCACGTCAGCCTTAATCATGACCGAATCGTATGCCTGCATCACGGGATACAGGAACTCGTGCAGGGCGATCGGCGTCTGGGACTGGTAGCGCTTGGTAAAGTCATCGCGCTCAAGAATGCGGGCAACGGTGAACTTGGAGCACACCTGCAGCAGGCCGGCCAGATCCATCGAAAGGATCCAATCGCCGTTGTGCACGATGGTGGTCTTCTCGGGGTCCAGGATCTTCATGGCCTGGCTCACGTAGGTCTCGGCGTTGGCCTCGATCTGCTCCTGCGAAAGCTGCGGACGCGTGGAGTTCTTGCCCGAGGGGTCACCAATCAACGCGGTACCGTTGCCGATGATGAGGGTGACGTTGTGGCCCAGGTCCTGGAACTGGCGCATCTTGCGCAGCGGCACGGCATGGCCCAGGTGCAGGTCGGGGCTGGTGGGGTCGACGCCGAGCTTGATGTTGAGGGGCTCGCCCTTCTCAAGCTTCTTGCGAAGGTCGGCCTCGGGAACGATCTGCGCGGCGCCCGAGGTGATGATACGCATTTGCTCGTCAACAGACAGCATTGGGTATCCTCCTTTTGCTATAGCACCCTCGCCGAAAACGGCGGTGCTGGAAGTCCATAAACTCTCTTATGATAACAAACTGACGCGACGCGGCACCTACGACAGGAAAATCCTCGTCCTGCCGCATGCGTCAATGGCAACTGGCAGACGTGTACCGTCACGCTCAACCAGATAGCGCACCTGCCGACGACGCAAGCAGTCGCGGCAACGGACCTGTCCCGTCGCATCGGTGGCGCAGACGCCCTCGGCGGTCAGCAGGCAGTGCTCGCACACCATAAGCTCGGGACGGTCGGCGTCGACCGGACCAAAGACGCCGGGTTCAGCAGCCAGTTCGGCAATACGCTCCGCATCATTGCCGAGCAACTCGGCCGGCAAGTACACCCGCCCCGCACCGAGTCCGCGCAGCCAGGTAAGCGTGGCCCGATTCGCGCAGAACACCGGCGCCGCCACGTCAAATGTCACGCCCAGCTCGCGAGCGATCACCACCTGTCCCAGGTTGCGGCAGACGACGCACCCGGCACGCTGCATCAGTGAGCGGGTCCGGTCAGCGTCACCCGTGCGGCACACTTCGTCAAGCACCACAACGGCGTCGGACAAATCGAGTTCTCCGCGCGGGTCGGCATCCATCAGCTGCCAAGCAAAAACCATGCGAGCGGGAACCGCGCACTCCACCAACTCCGTCGACGCACCACCATCCACCGCAACGCCCTCAAAGGGCAGCACCTCAACGGCACGCGCAACGGGCGCAATCGCATCCGCCTCGGCCCGCATGCGCTCCAACACCGCCGCCGTCTGATCCAACACGCCGGCGCTGCGAATCAGGTATACCTCGCAGCCCGCGTCCACCTTACGCTTGCAATGCACGACGACGCGCTTCCCCGCTGCGGCATCCACCGGGCAGGGCACCTGCGGCCAGCGCTTGGGCACATCGGGACGCGTGTCGACACCCGGATAGAACCGAATCTCGAGCGTGTCACCCGCCGCCACAGCGGCGTCGAGCTCAACGGTCACCTCTTCGTGGCCCACAGCGACCAAGCGCCCCACGCGCACGCCCTGGTTAATTGCGCGCTCAAAGCTCATCAGCCCGGCACCCGAACGCCCTCGCAGGTACGCATCGGTAAACCCACGGTTAAACGACCTTCCCAGCTCGCGCTCAAGCTCTTCCACGGCACCGGAGTCCCACGCGCCGTCGCGCAGCATATCGAGCGCCCGGCGCCACACCCGTACCACGTTGAATACGTAATCGGGGTTCTTCATGCGCCCCTCGATCTTGAGCGACGCCACGCCGGCATCTACAAGCTCAGGCAGATGTGCAATACCCAGATAGTCGCGCGGGCACAGCAGGCGATCTCCCTCGACGGCAACAACGCTCTGTCCCGACTCGTCCACTAGGTCGTACGCCAGACGGCACGGCTGCGTGCAGTCGCCGCGCATCGCCGAGCGCCCACGCCGCAGGGCCGAGAACTCGCACGCCCCCGAATAGCCGATGCAAATCGCACCGTGGCAGAATACCTCGATGGGCACGCCCGTGGCACATAGCGCCGCAATCTCGTCGACCGTCAGCTCGCGTGCCGTCGTCACGCGCTCGACCCCCAGCTCATCGGCGGCAAGCCGCACGGCGCCTTCGCTATGAGCGCCCGCCTGCGTGGACAGGTGAATCTCGACCCCGGGAATCGCCGCGCGCAGCGCGCAGGCCAACCCGGCATCGGCGACAATCAGAGCATCGGCGCCCAACTCCAGTGCATGAGCTCCCAACGCCACCGCGTCGGACAACTCATCGTCAAACACGAACACGTTGAGCGTCACGTACACGCGCACGCCATGGGCATGCGCCACGGCGCAGCCGCGCGCAAACTCGTCATCCGTAAAGCCATGCGCGCTCACGCGGGCGTTAAAGCCGCCCAACCCCGCATAGATGGCATCGGCACCCGCGGCGATGGCCGCAAGCATCTGGTCGAGCCCGCCCGCCGG
>CAJMSO010000009.1 GCA_905216075.1 uncultured bacterium
GCGGGCCGTGTTCCGCTATGCGGTTGTCAATTTGCGAAAGAAATTATGCGTCACCTGGCTTCGTGAGCCTTGCCAACCAGTGCGACAACCACAAGAGGCTTGGCGATCTTGCCGACATCTGGCAGCCGAACAGACTGACGGGGTACACCGTGCCGGAAGGCAAGGGGTTGCCCTTCTTTACCGCCGGCCAGGTGTTCGAGGACTTCCCCCGCGTGAGAAAGTGGCTCGCAGCGCCCTTTGTGCCGCAAGCTGATTCCAGATAC
The DNA here is from genome assembly GCA_905216075.1 of uncultured bacterium. GTDB lineage: Bacteria > Actinomycetota > Coriobacteriia > Coriobacteriales > Coriobacteriaceae > Collinsella. The sequence goes on from CAJMSO010000009.1 coordinate 264, forward strand.
GTTAAGCAAGACTGGTTGTTGCTTTCCTGCTCGGGCGTGGTGGGCAACGTTACCGCCGTGTACCCGCACCACATGAACAGGATTATCACGCACGACCTGCTGCGCATCGAGCCGAAGGACCAGGCCGAGTACGGCTGGCTCTACGCGTGCATGAAGACGGGCTTCTTCAAGCAGATTGCGCGAGCAGCTCAGTATGGGCACATGATCAAGCACATCGAGGTGGCCCACGCCAACGAGTTTCCGGTCATCATGCCCGATGCGGCCACGCGCAAAGCCATCGGCGACAAAGCCGCCAAGGCCGTGCGCCTGCGCGGCGAAGCATGGAGGCTGCGGGACGAGGCGTTTAAGCTGTTGGAGAAGGAGGTCGGTATTGCTTGTGAGGCAGAAAGTCCTGCAGGAACATGCGTGGTGAGTTTATCCAAAGTTATTGACAACAGATCGCGCCTTGATGCCGACAGTTATGCCGGCTCCATAAGCGCCGTAGACTCATTGGTTGACGTAATGGAGTATGCGCCACTTGCTGAACTTGTAGAGGACGTCGAAGAGCTTCCTCGCTTCAAGCGGTTTTATGGCGATTCCGACGTTCCCTTTGTGGGTGTGTCCGAGATCTTTGACGTTAACGCTCAACCGACAAAATTTGTTTACGCTAAGCTCATTAAAAACTGGGAGCGTTACATCCTAAAGCCGGGAACTCTCGTCATGGCATGCTCTGGTCAAAAGTACGGCATCCTAGGACGAGCTCTTTTGCTCACGGAGAATCATGAGGGAATGTTTGGCAGCAACCATCTGCTGAGAATCTATCCCGACGTTACAAAGATCCGAACTGGCTACCTGCTCGCTTTTCTGAACAGTCCCACCGTTGGCAGGCCGTCGGTCGTTCGTTGCGCATACGGAACCTCGGTGCCTCAACTTAGCCCTATCGATATCAAAAAAAATTCGCGTCCCTCGCCTCGGCGCGGACGTCGAATCTGCCATCGCCGACCTTATGGACAGGAGCGTGAGCACCTCGGCCAAGGCTGACCGACTTGAAAACGAGGCTACCAAGCTGGCGCAGGAACAGGTCGATATCGCCATCGAGAAGGTTGTCTCCAACACCTAGTAAGGCGACCTTTTAACCGCCGTTAAGTCCATAGCCTCAACGCAAACAAAATGCAACGCGTATCGTAGTAAGTTGGTTAACGGCATAGCGTGAGAATTCACACTTGGACATTTGCTTTACACTCGCACCCTGTCGGGTTCGAGTCCCGGCGCTTTGTTGAAAAAAGCACGGCACCGAAACGGTGTCGTGCTTTTACTTTTTTGGAGCGGGCAACGGGACTCGAACCCGCGAGTGTCAGCTTGGGAAGCTGATGCCTTACCACTTGGCGATGCCCGCATATGTGGGGGATAGTATAACGCGGTTGTCTTGTTCGATACAAGGGTGACGATGCTTGTTTTAGCTGTGGAGAATCGTCCTAAAAAACAGGCCAATTGTGAAGATAGGGACCTGTACGTTCTTCTATTTACCGTTGTCTACCTGCAGATTTATTCCATTATCTTTCATAGGCGCCATTTGTCAGATATCGGGCAAGCATTTGGTCAGGTTCCGGTACTTACCCGCATGAACCTTGGAGATAGCCTCATCCTACGCGCCGCGGCCTCCCCGTGCGGCGCACGAGGGATAAGGAGCAGCCATGTCCAATGCACCCACGCACTCTGTCCACAGCGCAATCACAGCAGGATCGCTGCTCCTAGTCCTCGTTTTACTTTTAGGCTGCATGACACCGGATGCCGCGCTCGCCGTCGACGGTTACGAATCACTCGGATTCCGCACTATCAGCAATGAATGCGGTCCTTTTGGAGTTGGTAAATACGAGGCGCAGGATTCTTCGATTGCCTATTGCATGAACCAGGACCGATTTGGCCCCAGCACACCGGGCGGACCCTGGCTCACCTACAATCAGGGCTGGGTATGGCTCGAAGACGAATTCGCGGCCATCATCTGCCATGGCTACCCCACCGCCACATCCTTTGGCGGGCATAACCTGTCCCCCGATCGAGCACGCGCCGCAACCCAACTTGCCGTCTGGATGCTCAACGGCACCACCCATACCGACGGATCATTCTCATATACAACCGCCCAGGACGTCACAAAGAGCGGAAACTTTTCCGGCGACAATGAGGTCGTTGCCGCAGCGCGCTGGCTCCACGACAGCGCCAAGTCGGGAAGCATTAAAGCCGCACCGCATCGCGCGCGGCGCTATTTGGGAACTGTGTCGGGCGGCAGCAAGCGTCAAGACATGCTCTACGTGCTCCCGGCCGTCTCCGCATCCTTCCAAAAACAGTCAGCCAACGCCGCCATCACGAGCGAAAACGATACCTACAGGCTCGACGGAGCGAGGTTCGACATCTATGAGAGCGACGGCGACAAGCGTGTCGGCAGCATCCAGATGGACAGCAGCGGTCGCGCACAGGCGACACTTTTGCCCAATACGGCATATTATCTGGTCGAAACCAAAGCTCCAGCGGGTTATATCCCCAGGAGTGACCGCATCGCCTTTTCCACCGGCAATGACGGCGGAAATGTCGTCATCGATGAGCAGCCCGGTACCATTACTCTGCGCATCGCAAAGGTCGATGCCGCGACAGGGGCAGGTCCTCAAGTCGGTGCGTCACTTGCCGGTGCTGAGTTCACCTGCGTCTCACAGTCTACCCCGGGCTGGTCGCACACCCTCACAACGGATGAGGACGGGCGGGCAACACTTACCGACATCCCCCTGGGCACCTTTAGCATCTATGAGTCGAGAGCTCCCGAGGGTTATCTGCCCTCCAATGAAACCTGGAGCTATACCATCGGTGCCGACCAGCTCGGAGACGCGGGCGTCGTTGAACTCGAGCGTCGCATCCCCAACATCCCCATCACTTTTGACCTCGAGATTTCAAAGTTCAAGGACTGCGGTAATAGTGACGAATCTGGTGTAGAGCAGCCGGCGGAAGGCGTGGTCTTTGAAGTGGCAAGCAACACTTCGCAGCAGGTTGTTGGAACGCTGACCACCAATATCTACGGCTTCGCATCGACCAAAGACCAGGCCGGAGCATGGTTTGGCGCAGGAGAGCGCCCCGATGGCGTCAGCGGAACCATACCGTATGACCGTGCCGGCTACACCATTCATGAGGTTGTCGACACTGTGCCCGACGGCTTTAAGCAGGCAGGGGAATGGACTATCACAGCAGAGCAGATCACGGACGGCGCAGAGCTTCAGTACATCGTAGACAACCACGCCCTGTCGACACATCTTCAAATCGTGAAGCGCGATGCTCAGACCGGCAACGCCGTACCACGCGCTGGGTTCACCTTTCAGCTGCTCAATGGCGACCGTGAGCCCATCTCGCAAACATCCTGGCATCCCGCCCATACCGTTATGAATACCTTTACGACCGATGAAACCGGCACCGTCACCCTACCCGAATCGCTTAACCCGGGCACGTATTACATACGAGAGACTTCCGCCAAGGAACCGTATCTTGTTGGTGAAGATCTGGAGATAACGATTCCCGCCGACATGAACTTAACGCCCGTCGCGGTCGCCTCGTTTTACGACGACGCGGCAACAGGAAGCATCGAGATCGTCAAGAACGATGCCGTAGGTGGGCGCGTCCTTGCCGGTGCTGTTTTTGATATCCGTGCCGCGGGCGATATCGTGCGCCCTGACGGCAGCATTGCTGCCCTGGACGGCGAGACTGTCGCCACCATCACGACCGACGAACGGGGACTTGCGTGCGCAAATCATCTTTCACTGGGGTGCGGAACCGCCACCTATGAGGTAATCGAGGTGCAGGCACCCGAAGGTTACCTGCTCGACCAAATCGTCCACACCGTCGAGCTGTCGTATGCCGGTCAGGAAACACCCGTGATCGATGCGCACCTCGACGTTTCTAACGACTACACCAAAATCGACATCTCCAAAGTCGATTTGACCGGCAAACAAGAAGTAGATGGCGCCCGGCTCTCCCTCCACGGTGCCGACGGAACCGAAATAGACGCTTGGACCTCCTCTGACAAACCGCATCGCATCGAGCATCTTTTGCCCGGCACCTACACCCTGCGCGAAGTGATGCCCCCGCGCACTTACGACCTTGCCGAAGACATGACGTTTGAAATTAAGGCCACAGGAGAAGTGCAGACGGTAGCCATGAAGGACGCACCCATCGAGATCGAGGGCAAAGTCGACAAGCGGCAAGAGATCGCCCGCCCTATCGGTAAGGGTCTCGTCGCCAACGGCGATGGCAAAAACCGAGCCGTGGCACAATCCGATGCGGACGGCTCCTTCTCTTATACGCTCGATGCTAAAAATGAGTCGAATACCTGGGTTGATGAATTCACCATCACTGACGATCTCGAATGCGCCAAGGAAGGCACTGCCAAACTCATCGCCATCGAAACCCCTGTCGCGACCGGGGACATCGACGGTCTTTGCAACGTGTGGTATCGAACGTCTCCAGTGGGAAGTATCGATACGGGCGAACAGGCCAATGCAACGCTCAGCGACGGGCATGACAACCCCTGGATCGAAACGGACGAGGTCAAAAAGTTCCTAGGTGACGATTTGCGCATGGTCGATTACGACGATTGGCATCTTTGGAAAGCAAATTTTCCAACAACGGAATCAGTCACCCTCGAGGCAAAAGAGCTCGCTCTTTTGGACGACACCGGCATCACGGGCATTCGTCTTGAGTACGGGGCCGTATCGGCCGACTTCACGACAAGAGGCGCTGCAGAATATTGGACCCGCGAGGACCTCAAAGACGAGCATGACGACCTTGATGATGTGAGCGCCGTCCTTGACTCGGATATTCACGGTGCCGTCATCCATATGCAGGCCGCGTCGTCTTACACGCCTCAGACCGCACTCGCCAACAGCGCTCGCGTTGACCTCTGTCGCAATGGCGGCGGTAGCAACCTTGAATCACATGACGAGGATCGCGTCATCCAGCGATGCGTCATGCCGCAAGATTTACCGGCAACGGGCTCCCTTCCCATTGCCGCCTGCCTCACCGCCTTCATGACCTCCGGCGCCGCGACAATCTGGTTTGCCCATCTAAAGCTGGCGTCAAAACGTCGCTGACGCAATAAAAAAGAGGCGAGCCCGTCTCCCGGCTCGCCTCTTATTCGTTCGTGGTAAATGGCTATTCCCCAGATGCAGACCCACCGTCGATGAGCGCTTGTTCGGACTTGGAGATGCCGTCGGCTCCCAAACTCTGCTCGTGCTCCACTTCTTCGCTAATCGTGGACTCAGGCGTTGAGCCTTTAACACCCACGATATACGCGGCCCCGAAACCAAGGGCAATGGCGATCAGGACCAAGATGAGATAGACGGGCCAGTGGCGCTTGATGTACGAAAACACGCAGACTCCTTATAGGTCAACCTACGAACGACGAATGACCTCGGTCACGACCTCGGACACCGTAGCGATATTTGTCGGATTGACGTTGTACGGCAGATCGTCCTCAGTGTGAGCGCATGCCAAACGTGGACCGTCGACGCCGGCAATGGTAAGGGCGCGTCGGCTTGCCTCGAGAGCAGCATAGGCATCGGTCTTGGCATAGGGCATCTCAAATGCACCGCAATCGACATGGAACGACTTGCATACCTTGTTGACCAAGTTCATGATGCGTCGGTCACCCTTGAGCAGCTGCTGCTCGCCCTCGACCGTCACGACCGAAAGCCTACCGGCACCAATGGACTCAAGGTTGATAAAGAACACGCCGCGGAGCTTGTCGCGATGCGCGACCAGGAACGCCTTCATGCCGGCGCCGTCGCGATCGGAAGCGCCTGTAGCCACAAACCAGATGTCGTGGCCAAGCAGCTCGTCATCGCCCATGGAGGCAACGGCAGCGAGCATATCCTCGGCGGAAGCTCCATCGGAAGACGTGGCACCGCCCTTCCAGCCGTCGTCGTCATCCTCGAAGTTATCCCACGAGCCGATACCGCGACCAGACTTCTTGGCGTCGTAATCATCCTCGACACCAAGCCAATCGCTCATGCTGTCCTGCTCGTTTTTCTTTTTGCGACCGAACAGACCGCCCAAGCCGCGCTTTTGCGGCTTGGCGGCCGGAGCGGCAGGAGCCGAGATAGTCTCAAGCGGCTGAACATCCGAGGTGACCGGCATGGGGGGAACAACCGGAGCCGATGTGGGCTCGGTACCCTGTGCCGTCGCGAAGGGATCGTTAACCTGAGCCGAAGGGTCGGGAAGGTCGAACAGCGAGGTGCGCGAGGCGACATTGGCCTGCTGCATCGAAGGCATCGAGGGATCGGGGACCGAGGCCAGCGGAGACGCAGAGGGCATGGGAGCCGGCGCGGATGCCGGGTCGGGAACGTTCATGTTCGGGCGCGGCGACGCCTGAGACGAGATTTGAGCCATCAGAGCATCGACTGTCTCGGCCTGCGACGGAGCAGCGTTGGCAACCGTGGCGCCGGGATCACTCGGCGCGGGCATGGTGAAGATCTGCGTAGAGTAGGGCCTCGACTCATCCGCCTGCGGAGCTTCGGGGGCCACGGGCTCAGGCTCTTGCTCGGAGCTGTCCGCAGCGACCTGTTCCGTCGCAGATTGATCCTCGACCGTATCGGGCGCAGCGGGCTCGTCCTCGACAGGAGCGGAAAGGGGCTCGGCGATAGCGGTACCCTGCTTCTCAAACGTCATCGTGGCATCAAACGACACAGTGCTGTCGACCGGCTGCTGGGTTTCGAAAGTCGCCGTCTCCCCGGCAACATCCGCAGGCGAAGGCTGCGGCGCCTCGAAAGACGTCGTGGCGTCGGCAACATCAACGGATACCGGCTGCTCGGCGTCGTTTTGCTCAAATTCCTGCGCCGCGCGCTCGCGCTCGGCCTCGGCCGCCTGTTGCTGGGCTGCAGCCTCGCGCTCGGCTGCCTCGCGGGCAGCAGCGCGCTTTTCCTCAAAGTCGCCAACGAGCTTCTTGCCCTTTTCGAACGCCCCCTTAAAGAAATGGGAAGCGCTGGCACCGATCGAGGAAAACGCGGAAGCGATATCGGCATGGGGCGTCGTCACCGGAAGCTCGGCAGAAAAATCGGTGTCGCTCTCGTAGGACACACGCTGCGGATACGCATCGTAGTCGTCCTCGGTATTATCGAGCTCCTCGGGCGCCGGGGCAGGCGCCATGACGTCCAGACCCGCTGCGGGATCGATAGCGGCCTCCGCATCGGCCTCCGCCTCGATGGCATTGGCCTCATCGGGCTGCGCGGCCGCGACCGGATCGGGCTGGGGCGCGGGCTCGAACGTCGGCTCCTCGCCCTCTTCGTAATCGAGCGTACAGGACTCGGGAAGCATTCCCAGGGCACGGATGGCATCCGAGCCAAACCGGATGTTGCCGGCGGCATTGCGATAAAGCTTGGGCTCGGGCTCGGCCTGCTCGGCCGCGGCAGGCTCCTCTGCCGACTCGGCAGCGGACTCGTCTGCAACGGGCTCCTCGGCCGGAATATCTTGGACCTGGGACTCGGGTGCAATGACGCCAATCAGGGTCTCGTCGGCAGAAGCACCTTCGAATCCATCGATTTGCTCATCAAAAGCCTCGCCCTGCTCACCCTCGGGAGCGACCGGCTGGCCATACTCATCCTCGGTATAGGCAGGCTCTTCGTACTCGATGGTATTGCCGTAATCGTTTTGCTGCTGGACCGCGGCGTACTCGGCTGCCGCGCGCGCCATCTCCTCGGCGCGACGCTTCTGCTCGCCAAAATACGTGTCAAACGGAATATCGTCAGGGAACTCGTTCTCACCCTGATAGGGGGCGACGTTATCCATGACACCCAGCATGGCGGCAACAGAGGACTTGTTGCAAACCGAGCCGGACGTGTAGGGGAGGACGAAACGATTGGAAATGATATTTGCGGCATTGGCGAACGCCACGAGGGAGGCAAGGATCGCGACAATCCACAGCAGGACCTTCAACGCGCCGGGAAGCGGCAAGATGCGCAGGATGGCAATAGCCGCGGGAGCAATCGTGGCAATCGGGAGCAATTTGGCGATCAGCGCTCGGTACGGCGCATAGGGCTCGCGAGCGAGCAGTTCGGCGCGCGGGGAGTCATAGTGCGCGACGACGACAACCGGGCGATTGCGCGGAGAGGCAAGCGGGCCCGACGCCTTGTGGTAGGCGATGACGTTTTGGCTCACGCCCGTCTTGCCCAGGCGCGAGATCACGGGACGCCCGGTTCTCTCGAGCACATAGAGTACGGCTCCGACAATGGCCAACAGGGTGCCGACTAAGCCGATACCGCCACCGATGCCCATAAGCAGGGCGCCGGCAAATGCCAGAATGCCCGTAACGGCAAACGCCATCCTACTCGGCGCGGGAGCATTAAACTCCTGCACCTCGGGATCAAAGCCGTGGTTGCGGAAAATTTGAGCGATATCTTCGGCGGCCAAGCGCTCTTCTTCGCTGCACGCCGGCGTGATGCCAGTGTTCTGCAACAGGTGGTTAATATAGTTCTGGGTGTTCGCCATATGCGCTCCACATCCATAATCCGACAAATAGGCCCAATGTATGCACATTAGAACCGTATATAGTCGAAAGTATACCCCGAGCGGGCGCAAACGGCCGAATTCTGGGCATCTTAACGCCCCAAGCGGACAAGGATATAGCCTAATCTCCATATCGGACTAAAATCATGGCATCAAACACCTTCCCATGCGAGGATTCTATGACGGCAAGCGATACAACCGTAACGAATAAAAATGGGGCGCCGGAACCCGGTTTCGACAAGACCGCCCAGCGCATCCTCAATCTGTTCTTTGTCCTCAACAGCTCTCCCGAGCCATTGACCACAGAGCAAATTGTCCTGGATTCCGATCTTGGCTATGGGTCGGGCAATATCGACTCGGACAAGCGCAAGTTTCGCCGCGATCGCGAAAAACTCCTCGAACGCGGAATCACGATCAAGGAAGTTCGCGCAGCAGGCGCTCAAGAAACCGAAGAAAGCGCGTGGACCATCGATCGCGAGCACACGTTTGCGGCCGGTGGCCTCATCACCGCAGACGACGCGGACATCTTGCTCGACGCTATCGACCAGACCCTTGCGACCGGTTCGGCCGCGTTTGCCACGCCGCTTGCAGACATACGCTCCAAGATTGCCTACCTCACCGGCGCATCGACCGCAGAAGAGCCTCCCGCCCGTCGCTTACCCGCCGTCGATGCGGTGTGGAGCGCTTTCGCCGAACGCTGCGCACTGCGCTTTTTGTATCAAAACGGGCACGGGGAGCAAAAAGAGCGCACCGTCTGCGTATACGGCATGTTTGAGCACGAGGGTGTGGCGTATTTTTGCGGACTCGACAACGCCACCGATGAAATCAGGACGTTTCGCTGCGACCGTATCGTTCGCGCATGGCGCCCCTCGAAGGCCTACTCCATCCCCGCCGACTTTAACCTGAACGATCGCCTGTTCTTCGAGTTTGATTTTGCCGATTGCAAGCCCGTTATGGCGACCTTTTCGTTTGCCCCGCAAGCCCAGGCCGACATGGTCAGCGGCCTAACGCGCGGTCGCGGGGAGCTCACGCACACCGAAGAGGGTTGGACCTGGACCGTCGGCGTGCGCGACCTTAATGCCGCTGCCTCGTTTTGTATGGAGCACGCCATGGACGGCATGAGACCCGTTGCCCCCGATGCACTTAAACTGGCGTGGAACCACCTCATCGAAAGGACGGTGCACGAGCATGCCCGTGCGTAAACTCACCAGCGAGCAAAGGCTCTCGCGTGCGATTGACATCATGGAGGCCCTCTACGCTGCCGGCGAGACCGGTATGACACGAGGGGATATCTGCAGCCGTTTTGATATCACGGGTGCGGCGCTCGACGAAATTATCGATATCGTCTCGACCCTCGCTGACCGTGAGTCGGGAGCACGCATCATCTGCGAACGCCACGGCGAGTGCATCATCCTGACAGGCGATGCGGGGCGTGTGCTGCCCTTGCGCCTAAGTGCCGCCGAAGGTGCCGTGCTCAACCACGAACTCGAATCGATGGGAATCGACTCTCGGGCAGCAGAGCGTATCCGACACGCCCTCCTACCCGAGAAACTCGGCTACAACCAGCGCGTCGTCGATACCGTTGCCCGAGGATCGCACTGGCAACAGCTGAACTGCGCGATTCAAGACGGCGTTCGATGCCGCATCATCTACCGTTCGATGGACGACACACGGCCGCGTGAGCGTCTCATCGACCCCCTGCGCATCGCGACGCATGGCGACCAAACATATCTGATTGCCTGGGATGTCGAAGTTGATGCGCAGCGCTCCTACCGCATGGACAAAATCGAAGGCCTTGCCCTTACCGATGATTCCGTGGAGCGCCACACACCCGCGTCCTTGTCCCTCCACGAATCCCTTTCCCAAGCGGAGCAGAGCGCAAAACTCCTCATGCCGCTCGACATGGCAGAGCGCCTAGACTGGGCCGGCATCATGTCGATTGAGCCAAACGGGGCAGACATGGCGACGGTGACCGTGCGTTATGGGTCAGAGCACTGGCTGTTCTGCCAGGTAATCGCAGCGGGCGGAGCCATCCGCATACTGGATGACCCCGCCCAGGCATTGCGTCTATGCGATATGGCGAAGAGCCTGACCTGCCCGCTTTAACGGCGTCGCTCGTGGCGTGCACGCCACAGCTGCAAATAATGACCGATCTGTGCCGACTCGATACGCTGGTAGGAAGTCGTGGGCAGCGACGTCAAGAACTTCTTGCCGTAGCCCTTTGTCACCAAGCGCGGATCTGCCAAGATGAGCACACCGCAATCGGTCGACGAGCGGATGAGACGGCCGGCGGCCTGCTTCACTTCGAGCACCGCCTCGGGCAGCGAGTAGCGCGCCCAAGCGCGGTCCTCGCGCAGGTTGCGCTCACACGAAAGAGGATCCGTGGGGCTCGAGAACGGCAGCTTGGGAATAATGACGCAACGCAGTGTCTCGCCGCTGGCGTCAAAGCCCTCCCAAAAGGCCTTGAGCGCAAAGAGCGATGAAGTCGGCTCGTTGATAAACCGATCGCGCAGACGACGTGGGGACGAGTTACGCTGTTGGCAATTGAGCTCCAGACCCGCTCGCGCCAATTTGGGCTCGACACGGGCATACAGATCCTCCATATCGCGCCTGTTAGTGAAGAGCGTGAGCACCGATCCACCCATGGCGAGATGGGCATCGACCAGCACGCACTCGAGCGCCGACAGATAGCGCTCACGATCGCGCGGATCGGGAATGTCCCCCGCCACGACCACGGCCATATTCGAGTCAAAGTCATAGCTCGAATCCAGGTGCAGCGATGAGGATGTCGACGCACCGATGCGATCGAGGCCGACGGCATGGTTGAAATGCTCAAAGCTCTTGGACACCGTCATGGTCGCCGAAGCGAAGATGGCCGTGTGCACCTCGGGCAACCACTCGTTCGCCAGGGCCTCGCCGATATCGATGCGCTCGGCGGTCATAGACTCCCCGCCCGCACGCAGCCGACGGTTAACCTGCAGCGAGTACACGTAGTGCTCATCCGTACCTTCAATGATGAGCTTGAGATTCTCGACCAACTCGTGCAGACGGCGCGAAATGTCGCCCAGGTCGACGACGACCTCGGGCTTATCGGCAGCGACAGCTTGCACCAGCGCGTCTACGCTTTTATCCGCCTGTTCCAGCGCATCGATCGCAGTGTGGGCCGACTGCAAAAAATCGTGCCAGTCATCCGACTCGCGCAGCTCGGGGCCAATCCACAGATTCGCGTTGTCATAGCTCCCGCGGGCACGGCGGCCAAGCTCGCGCACTCCATCGAACACATCGGCAATCGCCATACTCGCACGGGCAACCGTCGACGTCGCTTTGGCGGTGAGTCCCAGGTAGAGCGTAGAGCCCTCGGAAGTGGCCAGGTCACGGGAAACCTGACTCAGCGCGCCGGCACTCGACCCACCCAAGCGCTCAAACAGCACGCGCGACTCATCGGCCGAAACCACGCGCGCCCATTGGCGACGAGCCTCGCGCTCGATGGAATGGGCCTCGTCGACCACCCAGTGACGAATCGGAGGCAAAATCCTTCCCTCGGCGGCCACGTTGCGGAACAGCAGGGAATGGTTGGTGACCACCACGTCGGCATGTGCCGCACGGCGGCGCGCCCCGTGGACCAGGCATTTGTCAGGGAAGAACGGACACAGACGACGAGCACACTCGCGCGAAGCCGTCGTAAAGTCGGGACGGTTGACGCTGCGCCAGCGAATGCCGAGCGAATCGAGGTCGCCATCGGCAGATTGGCACACATACGCCATGATCACCGCAACCGCCGTGAGCGTGTCGGCAGGATCGCGCTTGGTGGTGATCTCAACCTGACTACGGCTCATGCGTTCGAGCTTGCGCAGGCACGGATAGTGATCATAGCCCTTGAGTGCACAAAATGACAGGCCGCCGTCCAGCTGTTCGGCGAGCTTTGGCAGCTCGTGGTACATAAGTTGGTCGGCAAGATTATTCGATTTGGTCGCAATGCCAACGGTAATGTTGTTTCGGCGAGCGGCCTCGGCGAAAGGCACGAGATAGGCCATCGACTTACCGACGCCCGTGCCCGCCTCGATCACGCGATGGGTACCCGTGACCAGCGCATCGCGCACCTCAACCGCCATCGCGATCTGCTCGTCGCGCGGCTCATAGGTGGGGTACATACGATTGACCAGGCCGCCGGGGGCGTAATCCGTCTCGATCTCTTCACGGCTCGGCATCTTAAGGACCGGCAGCTCGTCCGCATCAACGCGATCGTCCGCGCGATCGGCCTTGAGCACATCGGCACGAGCGGCGCTGAGCGAAAATATCGAACCCGGGTTCTGGCCAGCCAAAAAAGAAAAAATGGGGCGATAGGACCAAGGCACGTCCGCGTGCATGTCCGCCAAGCGCGCCATAAGGCCCGAAGGCAGGTCGGTAAGTGCGACCAACAGCACGCGCCACACACCGCACAGGGCATCAACGTCTGCGTTCGCACGGTGCGATACCGAATCGCACCCAAACAAGTCGACCATAAAGGACAGTTTGTGCGATATCAGGCGAGGAAGCGCAATGCGCGATAGCGCCAGCGAATCAATCCAGATATCACTCACGTTGACACCGCCTTTGACCGATTCGATAAACGACCGGTCAAACGTGGCGTTATGCGCGATAACAGGACAGCCGCCCACAAAATCGGCGAGTGCCGCGACGGCCTCGACGGCCGACGGGGCATCTGCCACATCGGCATTTGTAATGCTCGTGAGCTCGGTAATCTCGGTGGGAATCAGTTGCTTGGGATGCACGAAGGTATCGAAGCGGTCGACGACCTCGCGGCCCGAAAGACGGGCCGCGGAAATCTCAATTAACTCGTTGTCCTGCACCGAAAGACCCGTGGTCTCGGTATCGAGGACGATTACATCCTCCTCGATGAGGCCAAACGACTGCGTCTTGGCGCGCTCGGCGAGCGTGGCGTAAGAATCGATGACAAACTGCGGCGTTCCAGGAGATACGGCGTCCTCAATTAGCATGCAACGCCTGCTCGACGGAGACCCATACGGATCAGGCTGTCGCACACTTGCGGGAACGTCATGTCGTCGGTATGGCGAATCTCGTCAGGATACAGCGACGTATCGGTCATGCCGGGAATGGTGTTGGTCTCGAGAATGACAGGGCCGTCCTCGCTCACGATAAAATCGCTGCGCGAAATGCCCAGACAGCCGAGGGCCTTATGGGCCGCACAGGCAAGTTCCTGGGCACGCGCATAGTTTTCGGGCGAAATCTGCGCCGGAATGCGGTGGATATCCGTGGGATCGACGTACTTTACATCCAGGTCGTAGAACTCGCAGTCCTCAGGCTTGCGAATCTCCACAATCGGCAGCGCGCGCACGTCGTCCTCGCCATACACGCCCACGGTGATCTCGGTTCCCTCGATGCACTTTTCGACCAGCACCTTATCGCCGTACTCAAAAGCCTTGGCGATTGCCGCCGGCAACTCGGAGGGCTCGTGAACGAGCGAAATGCCGTAGCTGGAGCCGTTGACGGCGGGCTTTACAAAGCAACGCTCGCCACAAATCTCGACGATACGATCGATATCGACCTCGTCGCCCGCCTCAAGCGCCAGACCGGGGGCAATGGGGATGCCCGCCTTGGCATACAGAAGCTTTGAAACCTCTTTATCAGCGCCACATGCGCTGGCGAGCACACCTGACGCCGTGTAGGGAATACCCAGCGTCTCCATGGCCCCCTGCACGGCGCCATCCTCGCCGCCGGCGCCGTGCATGGCGATAAACGCCACGTCGAAGCCACCGGTCGCCATAGTCACCATAAAGTCATCGGCAGCGGTGTCGAGCAGCTCCACCGAGGTGTAGCCGGCCTCCTTCAGTGCCGCCACGACGTTCTTTCCCGAATTGAGCGAAATCTCGCGTTCGGCGGAATGGCCGCCCGCCAAGACCGCTACGTGCATGTTCTCTAGGCTTTTACCCGGCATGGGCAGACTCCTCCTCTATAATTCCTGCAGCTGATACCATATTGTAGCGATACCCTCTACGTTTCCCCAAAATCGAAAGGCTTCCATGAATCCCAGGACTAAATCTCAAGACATTCGCGACTTGAGCCAAAACGATATTCGCGAACTTGTCGCCGAACTCGGTCAACCCGCTTTTCGCGCGAAGCAGCTCATCGAATGGGTTTTTGAGAAGAACGTTTGTTCGTTTGATGACATGACCAACCTTCCCAAGGCCTTCCGCGAGCAGCTGAAGGAGGCATTTGCCTTCGACACGCCGACCGAGCTCACCAAGCAGGTGTCTAAGGATGGCTCTCGTAAATACCTACTCGAGTACCACGACGGCATCTCCGTCGAGACCGTAGGCATGCCTCGTCGCAACAAGCTGTCTGTCTGCGTATCTACCCAAGCCGGCTGTGGTATGGGCTGCGCTTTTTGCGCTACCGGCCTGAACGGCCTCAAGCGCTCACTGACCGCTCAAGAGATCGTTGACCAGGTACTACATGTTTCCAACGACTTTGGTGAGCGCGCGACGAGCGTCGTGTTCATGGGCCAGGGTGAGCCTTTCGCCAACTACGACGAGGTCCTCAAGGCACTGCGTATTCTTAATGACACCGATGGAATCGGTATTGGAGCACGTCATCTCACTGTCTCCACCAGCGGCGTCATTCCTGGTATTCGCAAGTTTGCCGACATTCCCGAGCAGTTCACGCTCGCCGTCTCGCTGCACTCTGCCATTCAGTCCACGCGCAATAAGCTCATGCCGGGCGTTAAGAAGTACACGCTTTTGCGCCTTCACGAGGCCCTTCAGCTCTACACCGAAAAGACCGGCCGCCGTCCGACATACGAATACGCCATGATCGAGGGCGTCAATGACACCAACCCCGAGATGCAGGCGCTCTGCGACTTCTGCGAGGGCACGCTGTGCCACGTCAACCTGATCCAGCTCAACGATATCGAAGGCAGTCCTCTCAAGCCGTCGCCGATTCATAAGGTTGAAGACCTTCAGCGTCGTCTTGAGTCCCGTGGCATTGAGACCACGATCCGTAACTCTCGTGGCAACGATATCGACGCTGCTTGCGGCCAGCTCAAGCAGCGCTTCAAGATTCAGAAGAACGCGTAGGGGAGACTAACCTAAACGTTTCATGCGAAACATCGAACGGCCCCGGTTGCCTAATTGCAACCGGGGCCGTTTCATATCTATCATTAATCTGTATGGCGCAGTTGTTCAACACTTTTTCGCAAGAAATAAGGGGTCCCCGTTCTGGCGTTCAGAGAAGGACCCCTTCAATAAAGGCTAGTAATTGTTAGGTACCTAAAAGCCTACATTTTCCCATTGATGATTAACCCAATCTTGATTAATCTTAGGATTCTTAGTTACCTGAGCTGTACGCATAGCGACATCCTCAGTCATAACATCCATTTTCTTTTTGGACGAATCGACGATATCTTGCGCTCCGCGAAGCAGACGACCACGTAATTCATCATCTGTAGCGACCTTAAATCCCGCAAACGCACCAACCGCTACAGTTGCAGCCAAAGCAAGAGCAGTCAGAACTTTATTCTTCATCCCGACCTCCCTGGTCAAATTGAATCATCTCGCCAAGAATGCGAGACAGCTCTTCCTCATCCTTAAACTCGATCTCGATCTTATTCTTGCCGCGCGAGCTCTTGACGCGAACGTTTGTGTTAAACACCTGACGCAGAACGCGTGCAGCTTTCTTAAAAGACTGAGGCGTTGCAGGGCGAGGTGTTTTAGGCGTCTCTCCTGCAGAAAACAGTGGAGCAAGATTTTCTGTCGCACGGACAGACAAACCCTCTGCAACAACCTTCTCTGCAAGTTTAATGCGCGCATCTTCATACGGAACAGCAAGAATTGCACGAGCATGACCAGCAGTCAGCTTGCCTTCGAAGATCATCTGCTGAACTACCTCTGGAAGATCAAGCAGGCGCAACGAATTGGTGATTGCGGAACGAGACTTGCTGACAGCCTTTGACAAGGCTTCTTGAGTCATACCGCTCGCATCGATGAGCTGTCGATATCCCCTTGCCTCTTCGACGGGGTTAAGGTCAGAGCGCTGAAGGTTTTCAATCAGCGCGAGTGCAAGCATCTGCTCATCATCAACATCTTTAATGATGACAGGGAGCTCCTCAAGACCCGCAAGTTTCGAAGCCTGATAACGGCGCTCACCCGCGATAATCTCATAGCCATTACCGTGCTTGCGCACAAGAAGCGGCTGAAGAACGCCATGCTCCTGAATTGACTCACTCAACTCTCGAAGCTCGGTCTCATTGAAATGAATTCGTGGCTGATTTGGGTTCGGAACGATGTCTTCGATTGGAAGCTTAGTTTCCGAAGCGGCATTTGATGCTGACGCTGCAGATCCACCAGTCTCATATTCAGCTTCTGAGACCAGCGCATTGAGACCACGACCCAAGCCGCCGCGCTTCTTAGGACTAGGCACGCTTAATCACCTCTTTAGCAAGGTTCATATACGCCTTTGCGCCCTTGTTCTGTGGCGCATAGGTAATTACTGGCTCACCGAACGAGGGTGCTTCTGAAATTTTAACTGTGCGTGGAATCAAGGTCTTGAATGCCTTGTCACCAAAATACGATTGAACCTCTTCCACAACCTGGTTCGAAAGCGATGTACGCGAATCGTACATAGTCATGAGCACGCCATAAGTATCAAGGCTCTTATTAAGGCGTGTTTTAACCATCTTCATCGATTCAAGCAGCTTTGTAACACCTTCAAGTGCGTAATATTCGCACTGAATAGGAATCAAAACACTGTCCGCTGCTGTTAACGCATTGATGGTCAGCAAACCAAGCGATGGCGGGCAATCGATGAATATAAAATCAAACTCATCCTGAACAGGCTCAAGCAGATCCTTTAAGCGAGTCTCGCGGGCAATCGCACTGACAAGTTCGATTTCCGCGCCTGCGAGCTGGATAGTAGCTGGAATTACAAATACCTTAGCGCAATTTGTATCAAGAACGAGCGATTCCGCCGGAATATCGTTCAGCAATGCATCATAGATGCAGTGATCGAGTTCTTCTTTCTCAATTCCAAAACCACTCGTACTATTACCTTGCGGATCAAAATCGACAATTAACGTCTTTCGACCCAGTTCACCCAACGCTGCTGCAAGATTTACAGCCGTGGTGGACTTACCTACGCCGCCTTTTTGGTTGATGATAGCAATGATACGCGTGTCTTTTGCGCTCTTAGAACGCTTAACGTCGCGAAATCCCACGGTCCCTCCTGGTGTATTTAAAGCTGTTGAATGGAGGATGTTTCACGTGAAACAATCCGATTCGACATCGATTGTTATGTTTCACGTGAAACATAACAATCGACACCATCAATTATGTTTCACGTGAAACATCTAGGCAAGCGGATTCTTTTTTGCCATGCCATTAGCACGAGGAAGAGAAACCGAGGCCTGACGTGTCTTTTTAAGGACAATAAATTCACGGTGACCCAGACCATCCGGCAAATCAAGGTCATCCCTCATAAGCGTGGTAAAGCCGCAAATCTTTGCAGCAGCAAGACCAGATTGAAGCTCTTCATCAGATGGATTCCCCTTCGTAATGACAAAGAGGCCCCCATCTTTTAGAAAAGGAGAAGCATACTCAACGAGAACCGGTAATGGTGCGAGCGCACGGGCGGTCACAGCAGCAAATTGCTTCTTATGGGATCGAGCATATTCCTCAAGACGATCGTGAACGGCATGAGCATGCTTAAGGCCAATCTTCTCAACAAAGGAATTAACTGCATCGACTTTCTTGCCAACGGAATCGATATAGGTAGCCTTTCGTCCACTTGCAATAGTCAACGGAATACCGGGGAATCCAGCACCGGTACCCATATCAAGCAAAGCACCTTCAGGAGCTTTATCAATATAGGGCAACAAAACAAGTGAGTCCAGAATATGAAGGACGGCTGCATCATCAACACTCAGGATGCGCGTTAGATTGGTAGACTTATTAGCCTCCAGAACAAGATCAAGATGCTGGATACAGACATGAAGGCTCTCGTCGGAGACCTTCAAAGAATAGTCTTTGCGATACGAAATAAGACGGCCCAGCATTTGGCTTGCCTGCTCATCAGTTAAAACAAACAAGACAACTCCTTTCTGACAAAAATCAGTGTATCGAGAACTTTTGACAAAAAAAGGGGACGTGGAAACCACGCCCCCTTAGCATAGACTCGAGAAGATTATCGAGCAACAATCACCACATGGCGATCAGGGTCAGAACCCTCAGAATGGGTATCGACGGCATCATTGCCACGAAGCGCAATATGAACCAGTCGGCGCTCATAGGCATTCATGGGCGGAAGCGAAACACTCTCATGAGTGCGGATGGCACGCTCGGCGGCAGACTGAGCCATAGAGGCAACTTTGTCCTGACGACGGCTCTTGTAGCCCTCAACGTCAACAACAACCGGATACCTAAAGCCAAGCTTGCGGCTCACCAACAAGGAGAACATAACCTGAAGAGCATCGAGGGTACGTCCATGACGGCCAATGAGAACAGCAAGATCCGGAGCAGTTACATCCAGAATCAACTCGCCCTCGTCACCCTCATACTCATCGATGGGAGAGTTCGCCGCATCGAAGTGCGAAAGGATGGAACGCAGAATGGAAATAGCAACATCGGCAATGGTGTCGAGCTCCTCATCGGTCAGCTCTTCACCAGCCTTGTAACGCTGTGCAATCTCGGGATAATCGCCCGCGACCTGCGGGGCAACCTCCTCAAGCATATCCTCGACGATCTCTTCAGACATAACGAACTCCAAAAGTTAGGTACCTAAATAAGAATACTATCCCACTACTTCTTCTTGTGCGGGCGCGGCTTCTTCTCGCGACGAGTAACCTCGACCTGCAGCGGAGCGTTCTTAAGACGCTCTTCCTCATCGGCCTTGGCCTTATCGATAACCTTCTGCGTCACGAAGATCTGCTGGACAACCTGCCAGGCGGAAGACACGTCGTAGTACAGCAGAACGCCGACGGGCAGGCTCCAGCCCATCCAAAGCATCATGACGGTCATGACGACGGCCATCATGCGCATGCTCTGGGCCTGCTGACCAGTCTGATTGCGAGACATATACAGCTGCGGAATCAGGGTCAAGACAGCGAACAGAATCAGGCAAACCAGCGCAGGCAGCGCAACCATAAAGCCATCGGCAAAAGAAGCGCTCGGCGTGGTGGTAAGGTCGGGCAGGATGTTGAAGAACGAGAACGTGCCGTCGCTAAAGTAGTTCGGCAGGTTACGCAGCAACGTAAACAGGGCAAACAGGACAGGCATCTGGATCAACAGCGGCAGACAACCAGCCATGGGGTTGAACTTGTTCTCGCTGTAGAACTTCTGCATCTCCTCGGCCTGGCGCTGGGGATCGTCGGCATAGCGCTCCTGGATCTCGAGCATCTTAGGCTGCAGCACCTGCATGCGAGCCGTCGACTTGGTCGACTTGAGCATAAGCGGCGTCAGCAGCAGACGGATGATGACCACCAGGATGATGATGGACA
>CAJMSO010000010.1 GCA_905216075.1 uncultured bacterium
CCAAACACATGCTCGCCACCATGCGCAAGCAAAACTCCCGCACCGTCATCGAATAGATGTGCCAAAGGGACTGTTCCTTTGTCACATTCCGGGGTTCTCGACTAGCCAGTGCTCGTAGGCGCGCTGCATGACCTCGGTTTTATCGGCTTTTTTGCGGCAGCCCTTCTGTTCCTCGATGGCCAGCTCATAGGCATCGCTCTGCTCAAAAGCGCTGGTATCCCAAGCACCGTGTTCAATGCGAGCCCATGTGGCATCGATGAGCTGCTCAAGTTCGGCAATGTCATCGGCGTTGGCGGTTGTCGCGAACGGCGGGCGGAGCTCGCCCGTCGTCTTGTCGGGTTCTACATAGTAGTCGCCCATGGAGGTGACGGTGTAGCCATAAAACTCGGGTGACGCTTCGACCAACAGTTTGTAAAACTTGAGCTGACGATGGTAGCCTGCAGGGACCTCTTTGCCAAAGCCGGTCTTGTAGTCGACGATCTGCACCGTTTTAGCTGCATCGTCAACGAGGAGCAGGTCAAGAAAACCAAAGAGTGGAGTTCCACCGGCAGTTAGACACTGCATGTTCGCTTCCGTGATGCAACGGTAGCCACGTACGTGCTCGACAAGCCAAGGGACGAATGCATGACAAATGCGTTCGAAGCGGTCCGAATAGCGATGGACGTCCTCGGGGGCAAAATCGAGCCACGAAATCTGCTGGCGATACTTGGCCTCAATTGTCTCAATTGCCGCCTCGCCATCAGCTGCCATCCGATTAACGATGTCTTCGAACATCGCGTGAACGATAGTGCCGAATTCGGTTTGGATCGTGGGCGCCGTGGGCAGACGCACAATCTGCTTCTCGGGGAAGTGCTGGCTATTTGCACACCCAGGCTCGTAGGTCACAAAGTTGTTGAGTGCCGTGGCAGAGAGGTGTTTTACGTCGGTGTGAGGTTCCAAAAGCGCACGGAGCTCGGGCGTATCAAACACGTAGTTGTCGCGCCATTCGGTTTCGATGGCGGCACTGAGCCGGTCCGCTTCAGCAGAAACCTCGCAAGAGTCGATAAGCCCCGTGAGCTCCTGCAGCGCCGATCCGCCGGCGCGGTACAGCTCGAGGTGTCGCTTGGCGCGTGTGATGGCTACAAACAGCAGACGGCGCGCATCGTCGTCATCCTTTTCGTCGCGAATAAGCAGGTTGGACGGGTACAGGCTCATGCCGCCAGCACCTTTGTGCCAGGTGGAGTCGTCGGCGTCGAGCAGGTAGACGCAATCGAACTGCAGACCTTTCGAACTGTGAGCGCTAGTAAGGCGAACGGCTCCCGGTGTGCCAAGATCGATCGATGCGTCGATGCTCACGCCAAACTTTTGCGCGGCGTCGAGTTTGTCGACAATATCGGGCAGGCGAAGCGTGCGTCCCATGCGGCGCGCGTCGCCCATTTCACCCTCGGCAAAGGCGAGTAGGGCGCGGATGCCGGCATTGAATTCGGCGGCGCCCAGCGGATCCTGTTTCTTATGATCCTGATAATAGTCAAGGCTGCGTTTGGCAATCTTAAAGAGCAACGCTCTGACCGGGGAGGCGCCGGCCTCGGCCGCCCACTGCATAAGGTCGTCGTACAGCTCTTTGACGCGGTCGCTATTCCTCTCGCACATGGCGGCCATCCAGTCGCCGCGATGTTCGCGCTTGGCGCTGAGCGCAAACGTCACGGACGATGGATGGTCGCCGCCCAGCTCGGCGGCACAGACAATCTGCGGAAGATAGCTGCTGGCGAGCTCCTTCTGCCCGCGAGCAAGCGCGGTAACGCAGCGCAACAGTGCCAGCATCGTCTGCATACGCTCGGAAGCAAAAAGATTCTGCCGCTCGCGATACGAAAAGGGCACCTTCTCCTTAACGAGGAAGGGAATCAGCGAGCGCAAGGCGGCGTGCTTGGCAGAGATGACTGCAATTCCTTCGCTGGGATCTTCGCATTTATCGAGATAGTGATTAACAAGCCGCTGCTTAATGCTCGCAGCGACGGCGGCGTATTCCTCGGCTTTGCCGGCGTAGACGTTCTCGCTAAAGCCGGCCTGATCACCTTGAGGCTTGGAGGCTTCGATTGACTTATTCGAGCTGGCGTCGAGGCGATATTCAATTTGCCGTGCGATAGCTTGACCAAGCTCAACGAGGGCGGGCGTGGAGCGATAGTTGGTCTTGAGCACGATGCTCCGGGGCGAAAACTCGGCCGCAAACTGGTTGGCACATTCGATCGTGGCGCCCTGAAAACGCATGATGGCCTGATCGTCATCGCCAACGGCCATGATATTGGGCGCATCAACGCCGTCGCAGAGCAGCTCGATGATGCGCATCTGGGCGCCATTGGTGTCCTGGAACTCGTCAACTTGGATATAGGTATAGGTGTCCTGGAGCACTTGGCGCAACGCGTCATTGTGTTCGACGGCGTCGACAAAATCGCCGATCATGTCGTCGTAATCGTAGAGATGGTGCTGGTCGAGCTCGCTCTGGTAGCGACGCGCGACGTCGCAAGCGGTCTTAAGTCGCTCGCTCTGCTCCGCAATCTTAAAGGTGCGCCCCTGAGAGTTGCTGCCTCCAAAGAAGGCATCGCGCACCTTGGTGTATCCCGAGGATTTGCCTTTCTCATCGATGAGCTCGGTGCGGCGAACGGTATCGCGCAGCGCAAGGATATAGGGCACATACGTGCCGGCGGGGCACTCGACCGGGTGGGTGAGCGATGTGGGCGCCATGCCGCAGGCACGCTCGACCTCTTCCTCAAAGCGTTCTGCCAACGCAGCGCTTGCCCTTCCGCAGACGAGCGTAAGCAGCTCGGAATGCTCGGTGAGCCAGGCGGCGGCGTCGATATTCTGCTGCGCGATGGCGCCCAGCGTGTCGTAGTCCAGGCCACTGCGTTTGATCTTGGAGACAAAGCCAATCATCTTGCCGATGTTTTGCGCGGGCATATCGGGCGACCCTCCGCCCAGTGACGACCCAAAGGGCAGCGATTTGAGCAGCCGATCAAAAATTTCTTGCTGGTGCAGGCTGGTAACAAGCGTGTCGGTCGATGGGCGCATGAAGTACTCGGGATAGCGCGACCTGATGCTGCTTGCAAATCCGTGAAACGTACTGACTTCGATGCCGTAGGCGTCGCGCCCAATCAGCTCGATCAGGCGTTTGCGCATAGCCTCCGCGCCCGCCTCGGTATAGGTAAGGCAGAGGATGTTGCGCGGGGCGACATCGCACTTGGCCAGGATGTTCGCCGCTCGCAGGCTCAGTAGCTGCGTCTTGCCGGTGCCGGGACCGGCAATGACGAGCAGCGGGCCATCTAGGCATTCGACGGCCTCGCGCTGTTCGGGGTTCAGGTTCTTAAACGATTCATCGAATTTAGGGGTTGTAGCCATGAAATATTACCTGTCTTCCTGGTAAAGTGCCCGAGTGTCGTCGAGATATTTGAGATACGTATCAATGGCGCTTTGGGGCTGAACGATCTTAATGAACGTGCTGAGTTGCAGCAGCCAGCCAAAGAACTGCGGCGACAGCGGGGCTTTGACGGTTGCTAGCAGACGCCCGTCTTGGTTTTCAAACACAACAGCATCTAGTCCGAACTTGTCGATGAGCGGGTTCATCGCGCGGTCGTCGAGTTCCAGCACCACGGTGGTTTTGTTGGCTGCAAATACGCCGAATGATGGAGAGACGTGATCTTCGAGCACATAGCCCGCGATACGCGGATCTTTGGTCGCGGGCTCTTCGGATACCGCAACGTCGAGCATGCGATCGACGCGGTAGGGCGTGAACGGCTGATGGCCCGAGCCGGCGTTGGCCCATTTATCTCTAAACCCAATCATGTAATAGAGTTCGTCGGAGTAGATAAGACGCACGGGTGTGAGCTCGTAGGTCTTTCCGTCATGGTTGAAGGCCTTTTGCTTGGCGGCGTTGTAGTGGAAGTAACGGAAGCGGATCTTGCGCTTTTCGCGCATGGCTTGCTGGATAAGGTCGATATTGTGCAGAGCATCGGAGTTTTGCATCTTCACACGCGAAGGCACGTCGACGCGCTTGTGCATCAGCTCGCGTTCGCCCAGGCTGGCGAGGCTCTGCAGCTTGCCGATGAGGTGGTCAGTCAACTCATCGGTCAAAAACGGCGAACTCTGCACGGCGTCAACAAGCATGATGAGCTCTTGCAGGTCGAGCGGGCGTGAGGCCAACGCCCATTCTTTGCCACCGCGCTGGTCAATGTCGAGCCCAAAGTCGCGAAGCGTTTGCAGGTCGCGATAGATGGCCTTTCGTTCGGCCTCGAGATCGTGATAGGCGAGCTCCTCGATGATCTGCTGTGTCGTGAGCCCGTGCGTACTGTCGGTCTTTTCCATCAAGGTTTTAAGCAGAAACAGAAGCCTGAGCTTTTGATTTGGTCTGTTCGCCACGTTGTCTCCTTTCGCCGGCAGGGTAACAACCGAAGATACAAAACAAGACCCGTTATTGGGACTCATTGTAGCTCGCGCGACCGTAGTATTCGCAGCAATAAGAGCCCGAATAGGGCGAAAGGTGGTTAAACGGAAATCGGCGGTTTGGCTGGCTGGTGTGACATGCGCTCTATTGGCTTGGGGCCGGTTCCGGTTTACAAGGATCAGAACAGGAGAAATGCGATGGCAGACATCAAAGTCTTTGCCGAGAATCTTGAGGATTCAACCAAGGAGCAGATCGAGGAGATTTCCAGCTGCCCGGCGTTTGAAGGCGCCAAGATCCGCATCATGCCCGATGCCCATAAGGGCAAGGGCTGCGTGATTGGCTTTACGGCAAACTTGGGCGACAAGGTGATTCCCAACCTGGTGGGGGTCGACATCGGATGCGGGATGTATTGTGTGCCGCTTGCGGAGACCATTGCGCGCGACGACCTTATTCAGTTCAATCGCGATGTGAAGCGCGCGGTGCCCACGGGCTTTAGCCTTCATCGCGATCCTGCCTGCGTACTCGCGGACTTTGACATGGAGTCGCGCGATTGGCTGCAGGATAAACGCAAGGTTGAGCGCTCCATGGGCACGCTGGGCGGCGGTAACCACTTCATTGAACTCGACGAGGACGAGGATGGGTGCCAATATCTGGTCGTGCACACCGGCTCGCGCAACATGGGCAAGCAGACGGCGGAGCACCATCAGGCGCTGGCGCAGAAGACGTGCATGGCAGATATCCCCGACGAGCTTAAGTATCTCGTGGGAGATCTTTCTGCCGAGTATCTCGTCGATATGCATAACTGCCAACGCTTCTCGAATCAGAACCGCAAGGCGATTGTCGCACAGATTGTTGAGCGTACGGGAATTCGACTCGACGGAGACGGCTTTACCACCATGCACAACTACATCTCGGAAGGCGGCATGATTCGCAAGGGCGCCATTAGCGCTCATGCAGGCGAGATGGTGCTGATTCCGTTCAACATGCGCGACGGTGCCGTTATTGCGCGCGGCAAGGGAAACGAGGACTGGAACTGCTCGGCGCCGCATGGGACGGGTCGTGCGATGAGCCGCACAAAAGCGTTTCAAACGCTCGATACCAGGTCGTTCGTTAACGAGATGCGCGATGCCGGCATCTACTGTCCGAGCGCATGCGAGACGACGCTCGATGAGTCGCCCGAAGCGTATAAGCCTGCGGATGATGTACTGAGGCTCATGGACCCGACGGTTGATGTCATTCACCGACTCAAGCCGATTTGGAATTTTAAGGCTACTGGTAAGCGCGGTAGGCGTTAGGAGGGTTGCGATGACGCTAAAGATGGACTCCAGGGACGACCGAATTGGCCGTTCTGTGAGTATGGGCGAGCTGATGAGCTTCCCGGGCGTGATGCCGCCGTCCGCGAATCGGTGCGGCGGGAATCGTGGAGAGCGTGATGACGAGGGTTTTGACCTCAGCGGTTTTCACAGTCGGCTGGTTTCTGGGCTCGATCGCGTTATGGAGACGTCGGTGCTTGAAGCCCCGCGAGTGTTGAAGACCGGTATGCCGGTCGATGATGCCCTAGGTGGCGGCGTTGGGCTGGGCAAGCTCAGCGTGATTGGCGGCGCGCATGAAGATGTCTCGAGCGTGCTGGCGCATGCGGCCTTGCGCCTGAGCGAGCAATGCCCCGTGCTCTATGTGCCGATTCGAGAACGTGAAGAGGATGCGATCGCCCGGCTTATTCGAACTGAGATGGATAGCAAGATGCCGGAGGATCCTGAGGAGCAACAGGTTGAGGCGATTCGTGCAACGATGCGACTCAGGCAACGCAACCTAGGCATCTTTGTCGAGGACAACATGACCATGGATCTTTTAACGAGCTGGCTGCTCGGCGATCGCATGTGGATTAGGGCAGCGCTGAGGGACGTTGTGGTCGTGATTGACGGGCTCGAGATGCTCGACGACAACCGTCCGGTAAATGCAGTTCTGCGCGATCTGCGTAACATGCTCAGCCCAACATCCGCCATCCTGGCAGGCTGCTTTGCGGCAGGGTGCCAAGAGAGCGACGCAGCATTCGCGGAGACCCACTGCAATGCGGACGTCCTGGTACGAGTGAGTTCCGATGGCATGGAGCCTTCCTGCACGCGAGTTTTCGGCTGAGGCTGCAAC
Source organism: uncultured bacterium (assembly GCA_905216075.1). Taxonomy (GTDB): domain Bacteria; phylum Actinomycetota; class Coriobacteriia; order Coriobacteriales; family Coriobacteriaceae; genus Collinsella. Next base: position 6,557 of record CAJMSO010000010.1, read on the forward strand.
CAATACCAGTAACCCGGCCCGCGGAGCACTTGCGCCGCGGGCCGGTTATTTTTAAAGAGTGGGAATAGAAAATAACTCTTTGCGAGGGAGGTCGGAAGCGGCCTCCCTCGTTTTTATTTCAAGACTTTAGTCTGCTGGCCGCACGGCGGCCAGCTTTAAACCACCCGCTACGCGGGTGGAGACAAACGGCTTTACAAAGCCACCCCTCCGACCGATATTGACGATTGTTCAGGCCGTCAAGAATTCGAGTCGAAGGGGTGGTCGCCATGGCCCAGAAGGCCTACAGCCTTTCCCACACGAAGTGGATGTGCAAGTACCACTTCGTGTTCACGCCGAAGTATAGGCGCAAAGTGATCTACAACCAAATCAGGAGCGACATAGGGGAGATCCTCAGGAAGCTGTGCGAGTACAAGGGGATCGAGATAATCGAGGGGCACCTGATGCCCGACCACGTGCACGTGCTGCTGGCGATCCCGCCGAAGTACAGCGTCGCGAGCGTCATGGGCTACCTGAAGGGGAAGAGCTCGCTGATGATATTCGACAGGCACGCCAACCTCAAGTACAAGTTCGGCAACAGGAAGTTCTGGGCGGAGGGCTACTACGTGTCCACCGTCGGCCTGAACGAGGCGACGATCGCCAGGTACATCAGGGAGCAGGAGTCCCACGACATCGCGCTGGACAAGCTGAGCGTGAAGGAGTACGAGGACCCCTTCAAGAGGGGGTGATCCCGCCGGTTCGACCGGCGCGCCACGGGTCAAGATGCACTAGGCCTGGACGAAGTCCGGGCCCGCGCCTTTAGACGCGAGCCCGGGGCCCGTGGGTTATACCCTAAGAGCAAACCACCCTTTTTAAGGGTGGTTCTGATTGCGTGCCATGGGTGCTTGTGCACCGTGGTGTATGTGGTGCATGCAAACCAGCTACGCAATCTCTCAAGCTGCTTGGCTGGGATAATTGTTTGCTGGTACGTTTTAAAGTGCTTTCAATTACCGAAGCAACGCCATCAATTTATTTCTAATTAATGCTGACCGGCAGATTGCTTTTGCTCGCAAGGGATCGCTCGGGGTGGTATTCAAATTGTACTCACGACGTTTTGAGTATCGATTGGCTGGTGTTTATAGACGTCGGAAATGGGCGCTGACTTCGGGGATTTCGTTATCGCATATTGCATCTAACCCAAATAGAGGCGCTCTTCATTAGGCGTAATGCAAATGAGGAGCGCCTCTGGGCTATTGCTTGCTGTTGGTGCAACGCCGTCCAATGCGTGCCTTGGGTGGATGCCCGCCAAGCAGGCTAGGTTTGTCGTAAGCGGAGGCGACGTGGGTGCGGGCTCGTGGCCGTGCACGAGCTATTGGTTTTACGGGTTCTCGACGCTTGCGCCGGTGGATGGTATGAGCGCGTTGTGGCGCACGGCGTGGATGTAACACGCGTTCAACTCGCACTCGGCGCTGAAGGAGGCCACGGTCGGCACTTCGTGGGAGCTGTCGTTGAGCGGTGCTACCGTTTCGGGCACGTTCCGTAGCCCCAAGGTACTTATGAGCGGAAATGGGAGCAAATGAAGCTCGGGCATCAGCTTCGCGACGACGGGGGTGGACGCCGTGGGGACGTCGGGGCATCTGATGACAGGCCAGTTGGTTGGATATGCCGAAAAGACGAACGAGCTGAATGTGAGAGTGCGTACAATAGCCTAAACGGGAGTCATAGTGAAAGTGTGGATACTGTGAGACACGTATTCAAGGCCAAAAAGCTCGGCTGGGGCGATGATAAGACCGAGGGCGTTTGGTTCGATGCTGACCACTACACCAAAGAAGAGGCTGAGGCGGAGTTCAAGCCTTATCAAGGGGTTACTCAGAGAGGTTATGACTACACTGGGTACGAGTATGATGGGGAACGCTATCACCATTACACCTACCTTGGTGAATTCGAGGATGATGATATGCCTACCAGTGATGCCGACCTTTGGAATCGAAAATAGGCCTTTTCCTTCTATATAGCCATCGGTAGCTCCGGCGCTTTGCTGTTGATTGCTTTTCGCTCTCCCCTATTAAAGAACAAAGCGGAGCAACGAGAAGTGCGCTTCCTTTGTGTTGTGGCTTGATGGCCTTGTGGTAGTTCCAGCATGTTTGAGGCATATTGGCGAGTCGGTACATGGCGTCTCGGCTGATGCGCAGCATCGCGAACGCCTCGTCGGCGCCGAATATCGCGTTGGTCGATGCGATGAGCCTCACCTGGCTCCTGCTAACGCTCTTGGTCATGGTCGTCCTCGAGCTCCTTTCGTCTCGAGGCCCCCTCGCGTGCCCGGCGCGGGCGGCTCCCGGGGCGGTCGCGGCCGTCATTTCCTGCTGCTCCTCGACTCGATGTAGGCGTTCACGGACGCCCTCGACACCAGGAGCTTCCTGCCGAGCCTGTACGAGTCGATCTCTCCCGACCAGATGAGGTCGTACGCCTTGTCTCGGCTCGCCTTCATGTGCTCCTGCATCTTGATCACCGTCATCCACTCGTCGCGGCCCTGGTTGCCCTCGAGTGCGGCGCATTCGGCTGTGCGTGCCATGGTTCCTCCAATCTTCCCGTGCGGTACCGTGCGGGCACGCCGCGCGGCGCAGTGTCCCTTTTCGTCTGCGCGACGATTGAGCCGCCTGATGGCGCTTGACGTACCCGACGGGAGCGGAGACGGGGCGAGGTGGGTCAAGCTGGTCGTGTCTTCACGAAACGGCCATGAGCCGCGCGCCTTAGCTGGCAGCTAAGTCCCCGAAAAGTAAAAGGCGCCCATGCGGGCGCCTGCCTAGGAGCGAGGTTTGTTCGGTTGTGGTCGGAATGCTTTTCTTCCGCGGTGCTGTCGTCCGGGGTCCGGCATCTGTCGTTCGCCTCTTCTGTCGTGTTTGATGTTGCGTGTTCTGCGAGCGACCCTGCGCGGGCCTACCGGTCCGTTGCCCCAGGTGCACCCGGATAAATGGTACCCATCCGTTGGGACACAGAGACTACGGGAGGGCCGTCTGGGCAAGCTGGGATGGACGAGCGGCGGGCTCAATTAGCAGTAAGTCGAGCTAAAGGGACTTGTGCTCTATTTTGTAAAACGCGAGGGCGCAATCAACTCGACAATTTCCCCGAATCGTTTCTGAACCATATAGCGACTTGCGCTCTCGTCTCGAACCAGGCGGTTTTCCTCGTCGTAGCAGTCGTCGATGGCCTTGCTAATCGCCTTCACCGCCTCCATGAATCGCGGCCGCTCCTCAGGCGATACCCCGGCCGACTCGAAAACGGCCTCGTTGATCGCTTCCGTCTCCTGGAGCTCTTCCTCAGGCGCGTCGGGCCCGGGGGCGACAAAGTCGTCGCAATACCTAAGGGCCCTGTTGACGAGCTCCTCCCCGTATTCGGCAACGACGGCCTCCTTTATATTGTCTCTCTTGTCATTAAGCCGAACCAAGCACGCCATTTCGTCTAGAAGCTCTGGGAGGATGGGCGATTTTAGGATTTCGCTTATCATTGCGCTGTTCGAGCCCCGGCTTTCTCCGAGGTAGTACCTGCGTTCGAAATGCGTGATTTTGCGAACTTCCTCAAGGGCGGATTCCTCTATCCCCGTGTACTCATGGGCATCCTGCGCCTTGTAGGTCTTGCATTCGATATCGCCTATGAGATATCCGAGATCGACCTCGAGCACCGCGGCGATTTGAAGCATGATTTCGAATTTCGGGAAAGGCCGAACATGGCCCTTCCTGTCCGAAAGGCCGGCATTGACCCACGTGCTGACGTTCTTCTGCGTAAATTGGCGGTTCTCGCTCCCGCCATAGAATCGATCGTTTATTAGATCCGCGAGATCATTCTGCGTTAGGCCCTGCTTCTTCATGAGTCCAAGGAGGTTGCTTCGCCACGCTTCGAGTCTTGGCTTCACGACTTCGTTTAACTGAAGAACTTCTGCCTTTGGACCACTCATCTAATATATCCTCCTAAGTGACTATGACATGATTCAATCTACAGATATTACCGTTAATCAATTCTACCATTCTGCTTTTCTACGAGGCATACTAACAGGCAGAGAGCAAGTAGACAAGGAGTACTGGATGAGCAAGACCTATACCAACGAAGAGATTCTCGAGCGGCTCAAGAGTCTTGAAGGGCTGCTTCTGGAGCGAGTTTTCGAAACCTCGTACAGCGAGAGCCTGCGTACCTACGACCTTATCGACCACCTGCGAAGCAAGGCCCACGACCTTGGGCTGGAGGGAAAGGGCGCCTACACCGCCCTCATTCGGGATCTAGAGAGGCTCAGTTCGACCATAGGCGGGCTGATCAACGGGAAGCGCGGCGAGCTTCTCGCCGCAAAGAGTCTCAAATGTCTTCGCGGCGATAGCCTGCTGCTTTCCAACATCGCGCTTCCGAATGGAGGCTCGTTCGAGGAATACGATCAAGTTCTAATCGCCCGTTCGGGCGTATACGTGATCGAGGCAAAGAACTATCGAAACGACGTCGTGATAGACGATGGGGGAATCCTGCGCTGCGGCCTTCGCTCCTACAACGTCGGTGAGCGAATGCGTGAGAAGATGCATGCCCTTTGGGATGCGATTCAATTCTCATCTGACGGTTGCATGAGCGAAGAGGACGTGCATGGCATGCTTCTTTTCGTGAATAACGAGGCAAGTGTTACTGATCTCTTCCATCGAGTCCCCGTGATGCGTTGTGGTCAGATTGTCTACAGCATCGAAGACGCAAACCGATGCGACGAGAAGCTGTCTTGGGAGGACATGGTTCGCATCAAGTCCGTCCTCCTCGCACGAAAGACGGTGGCAAAGTTTCCAATGCCGCTTGACGAAAACCGTGTAAAAAGCGAGCTCGAGGATTTTCTCGATCTGGTCGAGGCCGAGACCGCAAAGGCCGCTGCTAAATCAATAGCGGCTGGTTGCAACGAAGTTGATTCTCCGACAACGCTTGATAACCATGCCCGGCATTCGCAGCTGCCCAGCTGGGTGCCCACCGTGGCGGCCGTCATCTCTGGCTTGGCAATAGGCGCGGGCGGGCTATTCCTGCATGCAAAGAAAGGATAAGAAGTCTGGCTGTTTAAAGCGGAAAACGCAGATGGACTACACAAAGGAGTAAGAATGACCGAAAACATGATGGGAGCCATTGCAATTAGCGACGCCACGATTGGTGCCGCGAACGAGAAGGCTATTAATTGCCAAGGCATGCTCAAATCCCTCGTCGACGCGACGAACGGCATCACCGGGCCTCAAGCTGGCCTTCTCGGATGCCTCGTCGTTTCCATTGCCGGGGTGGCGGGATATGGAATATACGTCCTTTGCGACCTGGTCAAATCTGGATACTCCGTCGAGCTCACCTCTGGAGGGGTTCGCTTCGCGGCGAATATGGAAGCGCTCGGCGAGGCGAGCAGTCTCTAATCGACAGACAGGAGAATCGATGCAGATGAATAAGATGCTCCCAATCGGGATCACGCTGACTCTTTGAATTTGAAAAAAGTTTTTGAAGTTGTCCCAGCTTTTGTCCCCGAAGCCGATGAAACGCGACGTTCCGTCATTCGGTGGCACTCGCTTTGAGATGCCGCCGAAAACTGGGTGCAACTGGAATGGCGCGATAGGAGAATTGGAGCCATCGAGTGGGAATAAGGTTTTAAGACACCAATTTCTGCACAATCTTAAATATAGGTGCCTTAACTGACGATTATCGTCCTCTCTGATGAGTTAGCAGAGGAAGCGATTTCCACATTGCCGTCGAGCGGCGGACGAGTTACCGAGTGGGGATTGGGACGATCGAGATGACGGTCGCATTCTGCCCGGTTGAGTCGGTCTTCGCTCAGCTCTGTTTTGCTTTATCTATCATGTACGAGAACCTTTCGAGCATTGCTCGCTCATTACGCTCTGCAGGAGCCAGGGTATGCCGTTCCAGGCCAATGAGGAATTCCTCGTAGTGTGCATCTACGCTGTTGCGTTCACCATCAATAAATAGTCCTTTATTAGTTTTAAAAAATGCATACAGCTCGCTATAGTGTCTGACCTCGAATTTCGCTGCTTTTACCTGCTCTTCGTCGACATTATTGAATTTCGGCGCAAATAAATAGCACTCAACCGTTTTGTTTGGGCGTTCATCTTTTGCCGCTTCTTTCGCCGCTTTTTCTGCCGCTTCTCGATATCGTGAAAGCTGCGTTTTTGAGCAATCAGAATCAATGCCATTAATTGCCGAATGGATTTTGTTTTCGATTACAACGATGTGCCGCTCATTTTCAACCCATAAATCCACGTGGTCTTTTGACTCGCGAATGATCGTGGGGTGCGGCCCGAAGTCTCTAATGCCGAGAACTTCTTTGGCAAACGCTTCAAATCCTTTTTCGCTACAACTTAGGTAATGTGCCAGCAAATTGGAGAACACGAGCTCATCGTCTTCTTTCCCGATAATTTCAAGGAACGAGGGCTGCGTTTTGCCGCAACTCACCGACTTAACGGGTTTCGTCCCGATTTGCTCCTCCCATTTTTCTTCATCCGCTATCAGCTCTTTTAGCTTCGTAAAGGATTCTGGATGATCGGTATTGGATATATATCTACGCTGATGTCCCAATTGCTTCAGCTCGTTGCAATTAAGTTCAACTAGGTCATGCCGCGCGTCTTTGTTCTTTGCCTCGCCTATGGAAATGAAGATTGGCTTTTCGGGCTTGGGGGCCTTAAACGATCCTACGCGGTAGCTGGGATTACTGAAGGGCTTGTCAGCCTCTCCCTTGTAAACGTTTTTGGCAAATATCTTTTTCGCGGAAATGCTGCCATACGTTATTGGACGAGCTTCCTCCTTGTTTTTCGAGGAACAAATATTCTCAAGGTTGCAGGCTAGGCCAACGACTTCACCGAACGTGCTTTCAGATGCCCGAACCAGTAGCACTGCTTCGACATGGGGGTGGTTATTAACGTTTCCGTTAGGAGCTATATATAGATACCTTTCGCCATTGTCGGTATCGAAAAAATCAATGATTTCATGGCCTATGTTCTCGCCATCGAGAATAAATCCACCACAAAAAACTTTGGCAATTAAAATCTCTTTCCTATCGTTCATGAGCGCTCCTTTGAATAACAACGCTAATCATGTGTTTATTGTCCTATAGGGCGGTCAGTTTAGAAAGATGCGGCACAAGAGCTCGGATTGACGATGACCACGTTGAGTTGAGCGCAGCATTTGTTTCAATTGTCAGCTTCCATCAACGCACACGATGCCGATATATGTCAAGCCACCCCGGCTCTTTTTCTTTGCTGTCGGCGCACTCTTCTAGCAGGTCATCTATCTGGTCTAGTTCGATCGCTCGCAAGGCAGTGCATTCTTCTGACAAAGGGCGCGTTGCTTTCTTCGCTCTAAACACAGGCGACAGCATCAGGTTCGTATGCGACCATCCGGCAAAGCAGCTGCCATAGGGGATAGAGCCACATCTGATCCGCCCATCGCCATCGGGATACAGGCAGTCCAATTTCGAGTTTGCTACCAGGCAATAACAAGGACCTGGTGCCCATGGCCTGCAGTCGATTTCAAGAAAGTCGCCCTTTCTGTACGGCGTGGGTAGGTCGACATATGCCCCCTTGAACCACGGGCCAAAGATTCCACCCACAATGCAGTCGAGCACCTCGCTACATTCGCCCTCTTCTTCCCTGCAGAGGTACTGGATTTCGCCGGAGACGTTTGCGTAGTAAGTGTAGTCTGGCTGTAGAAAGCCGTCGTATGGATATGAACAGCTCGGGTCGTTGGCAAGGTTGAACAGCTCGATCATCCAGTATGAGGACGATAGATCTGTCATTTCGCTCCACTTTTCCGCGTATGCCTTCATTGCCGCAAGGGCTGCCTGCCACGATGCTACGGGGAAGGGGCCATGCGTGATGGCGGATCCCACTTCGTTGTCGACAAAGCTAATTTCGCTAATAAGCAGCACTTTCCTGTTTCCGTCGACGGCCTTTAGCGCGTTCAGGCAGCCATCGATGTAGTCGATACAAATCTCTGGTCCGTACCAATCAAAGGTTTCGCCTGACGAGCTGCGCTCGGCAGCAACCAGCCTGCTGAGCATCTCCCGTTTGCGGTTGATTTCTATCGACGCGCCACCGATGATTTGCGCGTAATGATCGCCACTCAGGAGCTGCGGATTATGCAGCAAATGCTCTCGCAGCTCCGGAGATTCGATGAGGTTGATTATTTCTTCGTGCACGATAGCCTCCGAGTTATTGGTGCGACTTCTTGTGGATTCGGCCATGGCTGCATCTATTCGAATAGCTGCGGGTACTTCTCCTTGAGCGGTGCCTGATCAAGACGCAGCTCTTCTAGGTTGCGCTTTGCCTTGGACTCCATCCTTATGGTGTCAATAAACGCCACAAGTGAGTCGACATACAGGTCGCCACGCAGGTACGCCTGGGCTGCGACTAAAATTCGCTGCTCGTCTTTGAGCGGCTCGCGATAATACTCAAGATTCAGGTAGAGCGGGTCTGGCTCGCCGATGTAGAGGGGAAACGTCTCGTTGTAGCTAATCGAACAGCCGGTCGCGCGCATGTTGCTGATATCTCCCGCATTGCGATGGTGCTCGAGGCGCTGCTGCGCATGATCAAGCCATTCGTCAGAACGGTCTGCCTGCCGAAGCTCTGCCTCAAGCTGTGTCCGGTCCCACGTGGGCAGATCGAGTAACGTGAACGGCTCGCGGGCACTGCCTTGTGGCGTCCAGACGATATCGCCGGTGTGGAACGGCGTGGGGATATCGACCCAGATGAACTCGAATGCGATCTCCCAATCGTTCTCAACGGGGCCGGCGGAAGGACAATAGACGGAAAGAGCCTCGCCTTTACCGTTCACCATGAGCCAATCTTCCCGGTGATGTTCTTCGTCGGCATCGAGCGGGCACCGGGTGATGCGTACGCGTGCCTCTGGACGGCTCGCCAGTTCATCATCACCGCGCAACGCCTCGGCACATTTCTCATAGCAGCTGAATGGCGCGCCGAAGGCCCCACAAAGTTGCCCGTCGGGCACAACCTCCTCTTCATACTGATAAACGTAGCCCGTCCCACTCGCAAACACATCGACGCATCGCTTGTTGTAATCGATTGTCCAGCGCAAGAAGGCATGGAAATCGGGGATGGCGGGTCTTCCGAAACCAGCAATGGTGGCTTCCAGCGAGCAATTGGGCATGGTGCACGCAATCTCCTGCCAAGCTTCGCATTTCTGATCGAGCGTGGCGGTCTTCGAAAACCAAACCAGATAGGCGGCTTCGACGGTGCTGGGCCGAAAATCGATGCTGCGCAGGTGCTCCCGAATGTCCCGGGAGTCAACAAAATCCAAGATGTTCATGGCAACCTCCAATTCGATCGTTGCCATTAGCATCCGTCAGAGGTTGTGATTTGTAGTCCCATTAACGGGTCCCATATGAATCTCGCGTCAAACATACTTCTGAAAACGCACTGGTACATGGGTGTGCGCGCACTGAAAGGATTGCCATGGAGAATATGATGCTGGATCTTGTGACGAATAGCGCCGGTATGGCGGAGGCCTGGGAGGACACTTTCAGGGGCTATGAGGGATCGGCTGTGACCGGCTCAGCCGTCGCGTCGAACAGTTCCGGGTAGCGGTCCTTGAGCCAACCGTCTGCATCCTCGAATCCGCGCATCTTCTTCTCCGCCAGCGCTTGTAGCTCGTTTGCGCTGGCCATCGCGGCGAGTGAGTCAACCGCCAGGTCGCCTTTGACATACGCCCTGACGCCGTAGAGGATTCGCTCCTCTGACTTGAGCGGCTTGCGGTAATAGTCGATGTCCAAAAGAAAGCCCTCAGGCTCCCCAATGTAGAAGGGGAAATGCAAGGCGGATGAGACTTGGCAGCCGTAGGCGTACATGTCACTGGTGTCGCCGTCATATCGGTGCCAGCGCAATAGCTTGTCGGCCTTTTGAACGAGGCGCTCTTTGTAGACGGAGGAGGCCAGCTCTTTGTAGACTCGTTCGGATCCCCAAGTTTGCAGGTCAAACAGCACCATCGGCTCGTCGGGGCGTTGGAGGTTGCAGACGATGTCTCCGGCATGGAAGGGCGTTGGGATATCAAACCACATGTCCTCGAAATCGCTGGCGGTGCCTGCCTCGTCCCACTCACTTTTGCTGCAGTAATCGCAAGACATTACTTCGCCGTTCGCATTGAGTAAGACCATGTCGTCGGCATAGTGGTCTTCGTCTGGATCGATGGGACGACGAGTGATTCTGATGGCTTTGGGATCGTCACCTTCGAGCTCTTTCCAGATGGCATCGAAGCATTTTTGGTAACTGCTGTACGGGCCGTAAAGAAAGTCGTGTTGGGCGCGCCAGTCCCACGAGTAGTCCTCAAAGAAAAACAGGCTCTTGTCGTCCGTCAATTTAAAGTGTGCGAGTTTTCTTTGCTCCTGCCTGATGACATTGCGCAGAAAGGCATGGAAGTCCGGGATGTTGACCGTGTCATTTCTGCGGCTCATAGTGCAATTGGGCATATTGTCGATGACCTTCTGCCAGCCTTCGAGCTTTTGCTGTAGCGTCGCTTTATGCGAGCAATTGACGATGAAGGCTGCTACGGGTGTGGTGAGTTCGTAGTTGATTCGTTGAAGATGCTCCTTAATGCTGCGCGAGTCCAAAAACTCAAAGATGTCCGGACGAATATCCAGCTCACTTTGGCTGGTAGGCTTGCGGTGCGGCTGCAGGCAATCGTGTCCGACCGAGCCTTCGGACCACTGCTTGCCGTAGGCGGGGTCATCGTGCAGCTTCTGCGAAAGTTCGAGCATAAAAGCACAGTCGTCCGGCAGGTCGCCGGTGTAGCGCTCGGCGGTGTAGAGGGCAGAGGGGATGAAGGGGTCCAAGAGACTGTCGCTGAAGGTGCCGGATGAAAGCGAACCCTCCTTAACGCCGTGATCTCTGCTAGGCCCTGCGCACCAGATTTGTCCACGGAGCGTGTGCTCGTAGTCGTTTTCGAGCACAATGGCAAAGCGAGGCCCGTGGTCGAAGGGGCGGCCGTCGATTTTGAGGATGTCGCCCGGTACCCACGGCGTGTAGATAGGCTCGTTGTTCGTGCAGAACCGCCTGCTATCGTTTCGCCAGACGCTTTTGACATGCGATTTGCGAGTGCGGTGATTGCGCAGATCGCGGAGGAATATAAGCTCGCCGTCCCTAGTTGCCGCAAACGTCAGGGAGGGCTGCGCCGTTTGGTGCTCGTGCAGGTCTTCCGAGGTGTAGAGATTGATCTTCCAGTACGATTCGGACCAGTCGTCGTCAGGATACTCTTCGATGTAGTGCTTCATGAGCGTTTGCGCGGCTTCCCAGGATGCGGTGGGGAAGGGGCCGTCAAGGGCATCGACGTCGCGCTCCTCCTCGTTGTAGAGCATGACGTACAGTAGGAGGATTCCGCGGTCGCGCTCGACGTTGTTGAGCATGTCGAGCGCGCAGTTGAGCTGGGTGAGATGCGAATCGATATCTTCGGTCAGCTCCGGCGAAACCTCTTTGTGGAGTTGCTCGAGCATGGCGCGCTTTTCGTCAAGCGTTTTCAGCGAGCCGGCGATGATCGGCGCTGGCCAGTATAAGTATTTACGCATGTGGTCTCGTAGCTCTTGGCTTTTGATGCAGCTGAGGACGAGGTCTTTGCCGGCATCGGTGATGCCATCGCTTGCCTGATTGCTCATGTCGGCCTCCTTATCGATCGTTACCGGCATGATGCAACGGGTGCGGCGATTGTTGGTCCCATTAACGGGACCAAGCAACGACTCGATGTGACAAAGGGGCTGCCCTTTGTCACATCCAAAATATTGCCTTTACGTGTTGGTGCACACGGTGTGCAATAATACTCGCACTGTGCAATAGCGCACAGGCTGAGTAACAAGGAGGACGCTTGTCCCAGCTCGAGAAATGCGATCGCCGGTCCCTTCGCTCGCAGCGTGCCCTTCGCCAGGCACTTGCCAGCGAGCTTGCCGAAAGCGGCGACCTTTCGCGCATTAATGTCGCGTCGCTCACCGAGCGTGCCGGCCTTACGCGCCGCACGTTCTATTCGCACTACCGCGATATTCCCGACTTTATCAGCCAGATCGAGGACGGCCTGCTTGCCGAGATTCGCGAGCGGGTGGAGCTTATCACCGCAGCTCAATTACCCGATCTTTACCGCAACATCGACGAGCTCGAGCCGGCACCCGGTTCGGTTGAGCTGCTTCGCTATCTTGCGGCTAATCGCGACCTTATCGGGGCCCTGCTGGGCCCGGGCGGCGACCCCGCCTTTATTAAAAAGATCATCGATACCGCACGCGAGGCCGTGGTGCCGCGTGCACAGACGGGCATTTTGGGCTTGGCGCTGGGCACCTTCTTTGACTATTACGTCACCTATGTCGTAAGTGCCGAGGTCGGCATGATCCAACGTTGGTTTGAGCGTGACCTTTCCGAATCGCCCGAGACCATGGCGCGCATTATGACGGTCATCGCCTTTGTGCGCCCCGGCGACCTGTATGGCCAACCTATCGATATCAACGTGCCGGAATACGGCTTGAAGCTATTGAACCTGCAGCTCGAGGACGCGGCCGACACCGCCGCA
>CAJMSO010000011.1 GCA_905216075.1 uncultured bacterium
CAGAGGATTCGCGAAATAGAAAGCAGCTGGTAGCCTCGGCCGCATCGCGACGCGCGCAATACAAGCAGGCAGGCCTTCGCGAGGATTCCGTCTTCGCGAAGGCCTGTCGCATTTGGCTCGAGGCTAAAACTGAGGCCTATTTTGCGATTCCGGAACCTCGTCCTCGTCATCGCGGCAAAGTAGCACGCCGGCGCTTCCCAGCAGCGCCGCTGCAATCAAAGCGCCCACAACCACAGGAGCGGCACCCGTAGCGGACTGCAAGCCGACAGCTAACGCCGCCGTCGGACCAAGACATCCGATCAAAAGGGCAACGACGGCAATAGCGACATCTCGAGCGTTCATGGAACCACTTCCTACACGAGAAAGACTTTGTTTCTCGGGACCTAGTGTGCCCAGCGCCCATATGCGCGGCGTACTGCCACGGTAAGCGCTCTGTTAACCCAAATGCAAATAAAAACGGACGCCCTTACGTTGCCCGAAAGCTCGGTAAAGGCGCCCGTCCATCATGCGCAATCGATGTCGGCAGATTACCAACCGGTATAGTAGTCGGTGGTTCCGGCTGCGCAGCCGGAGTCATAGACCTTGCACTCGCCCTTGGAACCGGTAAACGTGGAGCCTTGAGCCTTATCGCCCGCGGCAACGACGTAGTAACCATCGGAATCGCGCCAAAAGCCCTCGGAATCCTGAGTCCACTCGCCCGTGCGGTGATGGTAGAGCACGTTGCTGCTGTAATAGGTCTCACGACGACCGTTATAGTTATTTACGCCGCTCGAGCGCGTCAGGCCCGAGCCGTTCGCGTAATACGCAGCAGACGCGTAAGACGAGCCGGAGCCGGCGTTGTAATACGAAGCCTGAACGGCCTCAGCGGCCGCAGCCTCGAGCGCCTCGCGCTTAGCATCCTCGAGTGCGGAGCGAAGCTCGTCGAGCTCGGCCGACTTCGCGTCGACCTCCTCCATCGTCAAAAGACTGCCCGCACCATCGATACAACCTTGCAGTACAGCGCGCTCGTCATCGGTTGCATAGTCACCGTACATGTTCACGATGATCTGGGCGCGGACCTCCAGGGAATCGCGCTTGGCCCCCATAGAGGCGTTCCACTCCTGCATGGAGCCAAAGCCGTCGCCGCGATAGTCGACGGGCTGCATCAACGTGGCCTCGGAGGGCGCAGAACCAACCGCGTCGGACAGCGTCGCCGCGTGGGCCTCGGTTACGCCGGCACCCACCAAAAGCGCCACGGCAAGCGTGGCAGAAAGGGCGGCGGCCTTCGGTTTTCGTGAATCGATCCTCATGTAGCTGGAAACCTCCGTAGTGCGTTTTTGCTGCGTTTGAGCTGCGTGTGATTCGATCGCGCTGCATAGTACCCCGAGCAAATCGCGACCTGCGGTTTTACTCAAAAGGCGCACGTCAATTGCGTAAAACTCACATCCTCTCAACAGGAGTTTTCCACAACTCGAATGCATAAAGCGTGCCAAAAACCCTGTTTTTGCACCCTCTCTATGCAAAAAAGGCGCCGGTGCGACCATTGTTCGCACAGGCGCCTTGAGCAGGCATTTAATGCAGTTATACCATCGAGTCGCAAGGGGTCCTTGCACAAGTCGCCTTACTCGTCCAGCGCGGCGAAGGCCTGCTTCAGATCCCAAATGATATCCTCGGCGTTCTCGGTACCGATGGAAAGACGGATCGTGGAGGGCGTGATGTTCTGCTCGGCGAGCTCCTCGGCAGAGAGCTGGGAGTGCGTGGTGGTAGCCGGGTGCACGACGAGCGACTTGACATCGGCCACGTTGGCGAGCAGCGAGAACACCTGCAGATGATCGATGAACTTCCAAGCTGCCTCCTGGCCACCCTTAATCTCAAAGGTAAAGATCGAGGCACCGCCGTTGGGGAAGTACTTCTGATAGAGCTCGTGATCGGGGTGCTCAGGCAGGCTCGGGTGGTTCACCTTGGCAACGTGGCTGTCACCAGCCAGGAACTCAACGACCTTCTTGGTGTTCTCGACATGACGGTCAACGCGCAGCGACAGAGTCTCGGTGCCCTGGAGCAGGATCCAGGCGTTGAACGGGCTGATGCAGGCGCCCTCGTCACGCAGCAAGATAGCGCGGACATAGGTTGCGAAGGCGGCGGGACCGGCAGCCTCGGCAAACGAGACGCCATGGTAGGAGGGGTTGGGCTCGGCGATCTGCGCATACTTGCCGCTCGCCTTCCAATCGAAGTTACCGCCGTCGACGATCACACCGCCCAGCGAGGTGCCGTGGCCGCCGATGAACTTGGTTGCGGAGTGAACGACGATGTTGGCACCATGCTCCAGCGGACGGAACAGATACGGGGTGCCGAAGGTGTTGTCGACGACAACCGGCAGACCGTGCTTCTTGGCGATCTCGGAGATGGCGTCGATGTTGGGGATGTCGGAGTTGGGGTTGCTGAGCGTCTCGAGATAGATGACCGTGGTGTTGTCCCTGATGGCACCCTCAACCTCTTCCAGGTTATGGGCATCGACAAACGTGGTCTCGACGCCAAACTGGGAGAGCGTATGCTCCAGCAGGTTGTAGGAACCGCCGTAGATGGTCTTCTGGGCGACCACGTGGTCACCGGCCTGGGCGAGAGCCTGCAGGGTATAGGTGATGGCAGCGGCACCGGAGGCGACGGCAAGACCTGCCACGCCACCCTCGAGTGCGGCGATACGGTCCTCGAAGACGCCCTGGGTGGAGTTGGTCAGACGGCCGTAGATGTTGCCGGCGTCGGCAAGACCAAAGCGGTCGGCGGCGTGCTGGGAATTGCGGAACACATAGCTCGTGGTCTGGTAGATAGGCACGGCGCGGGAGTCGGATGCGGGATCGGCGCTCTCCTGGCCAACGTGAAGCTGCAGGGTATCGAAACCAAAGGTGTGCTCGGGGTTGTTGATGAACTGGCTCATGATGATCTCCTTGATCGAACAAAAGTAAATAAAAAGAGAGAAGTAAGTCGCTGTCTCCTGATCACGCCGACGGGCGCAAACAGGAGCCCGGCATTCGTCTTGGTAAGCAATTCATATGCGGGCCTCCTTTCGCATCCCGGTTCCGTGGTTGGCTTAATTACCTACCGCCTTTGTGTGTTTTGAATAGTACGAGCATTGTTTCCCTCGGTCAATCACTTAAAAGCGCTAACCTGTTATCGGTTTTTTAGATAGCTATCGAAAGGACGGGCGCCGATGACCCTCCAGCAGCTTCGCTTTCTTATCGCCGTGGCAGAATCCGGCTCAATTAACGCCGCAGCTCAGCGCCTCTATACCGCTCAGTCCAACATCTCAAACGCCGTCAAAAGCCTGGAACAGGAACTCAATCTGGAGATCTTTACGCGCTCCAGCCGCGGCGTCACGCTCACCAACGACGGCACCGAGCTTTTGGGTTATGCACGCCAGGTCGTAGAGCAGGCCGACATGCTCGAGGCCCGCTACGAGGACGGCGGTACCCCGCAAGCCCGCCTCGCCATTTCCGCCCAGCACTACGCCTTTTCGGTCGAGGCCTTTGTCAACGTAGTCGAGCGCTGCCGCGACAGCAAGTTCGAGTTCATCATGCGCGAGACCACCACATCGCAGATCATCGATGACGTCCGCGCGTTTCGCAGCGACATCGGCATCCTCTATCTGGACGACTTTAACGTCCGCGTTCTGCAGAAGGCTTTTGCCGATGCGCGCGCGAGCTTCCATCCCCTATTCGACGCGACGGTCCACGTCTTCGTTAGCGAGCGCCACCCGCTTGCCCGCCGTCCGCAGCTGTCCCTTGCCGACCTCACACCATATACGCGCTACAGCTTTGAGCAAGGCACCTCGAACTCCTTCTATTACGCCGAGGAACCTTTTAGCTATATCCCTTGCGACCGCAACATACGAATCTCGGACCGCGGAACACTTACCAACTTACTTATCACGTCGAACGGCTACACCCTGTCGACCGGTGTCCTCTCCAATGAAATGCAATGGGGTATGGCATCGATCCCGTTAGCAGACGCCCCAACGATGCACGTAGGCTATATCATGCACGACGAGCGCAAGCCCTCTCCCCTCTTGCAGCAATACCTCGACGAGCTCAACCGCATCATCCATGCCAACTAACTGTCGGAAGACGGGGTAGAAATCGTAGATTGCTAGCCCCCGGCGGGCATGGCGCTACAATGGTCACTCACACGAAACGTACCCAACGAAAGGAACCACGTGAAGGTCATCATCTACACCGACGGCTCGGCCCGATCAAATCCGGGACGCGGCGGCTACGGCGCCGTACTCAAATACACCAACCCCGCCGGCAAGACCTTCACCTCCGAGCTTTCGCGCGGCTACGCCAAGACCACCAACAACCGCATGGAGCTCATGGCGGTCATCGTGGCGCTCGAGGCACTTAACCGCCCCTGCGAGGTCGAGGTCCATTCCGATTCGCAGTACGTCGTCAACGCCTTTAACAAGCACTGGATCGACGGCTGGAAAAAGCGCGGATGGAAAACCGCCAACAAGCAGCCCGTCAAGAACCGCGACCTGTGGGAGCGCCTACTCACCGCCAAAAGCAAGCACAAGGTTGAGTTCATCTGGGTTAAGGGTCACGCCGGTCACGAGCTCAACGAGCGCTGCGATGAGCTCGCCACCACGGCGGCCGACGGCAGTAACCTCGATATCGACACCGGCTTTAACGAGAGCGACCTGTAATAGCGTTTTCGCGCAGCTTTATATCCCCACGCGCTACACTCATCCTGTAGACCAAACAACGCAAGGGGGACGTATGCTGCGCATCGCGACCATCGGCACATCCATGATCACCGACGACTTTATCCAAGTCGTCAACGCCAACGACCAAGCCGCGTTTGTGGGCACGCTTTCACGCGACGCCAATCGCGGTACCGCCTTTACCGCCGAGCGCGGTGGCGAGCGAAACTTTACGTCACTCGATGAGCTTGCGGCAGGCGCCGACGTCGACGCCGTCTATATCGGCAGCCCTAATGCACTTCACTACGAGCAGGCCCTTGCCTGTATCGCCGGCGGCAAGCACGTTATCGTCGAAAAGCCCTTCTGCGCCACCGAGGCGCAGGCGCTCGGGGTCTTTCGCGCAGCCGAGGCGGCGGGCGTCGTAGCCCTCGAGGCCATGCGCCCGCTCCATGACCCCGCTTTCCACGCCATCGAGGACGCCCTGGGTGAGATTGCGCCCATCCGCCGCGCCTCATTGCGCTTTGGCAAATATTCCTCGCGCTACAACGAGATTCTCGCGGGACGCGCCACCAATATCTTCGACTGCAATATGGCATCGGGTTCCCTCATGGATATTGGCGTCTACACCGTCGAGCCCATGGTCGAGATTTTCGGCATGCCCTCCGGCCTTACGAGCATGGCTACTCTGCTCGACCCCACCACGCGACAGCTCACGCACGGCCCCATCGATGGCTGCGGTTCCATCCTCGCCAGCTACGGCGGTGGCCGTATCTCCGTCGAGCTCGCGCACTCCAAAATTACGAATGACCTGCTGCCCTCGCAGATCGAAGGCGAGCGTGGCACTATCCAGATCGACCATCTGTCCACGCCCCGCAACGTCCGCATCGACTATCGCGGCGACGTCGTACGCGGCTCGGCGACCGAGGCGCCGCGCGAACAGGGCGACAACGGCCGCGTGCTCGACCTGCCCAAATCGAGCAACACTATGGAATACGAACTCACAGACTTTATCACCGCCATCGGCGGCATCGATAACGTCAAGGAAGAGATTTGGGAGACCCCGGCGGGACGTCACGAGCTTGGCCACTACCGCGATGTCACGCTCGTCTCACTGCGCATCATGGATGCCGTGCGCCAGCAGGCGGGTATCGCCTTCCCCGCTGACTCTAACAAGCAGGCATAGCGATGGGTTTTTTCGACAAGCTTTTCTCGGGCGTCACCGGCGGCAGCCGCGAACCCCAAAAGCCCTCTGGCGTCGAGCTTGAGCTGCGCCGTAGGCTCACCGTGCTCGCAAGCGACGAGGCCACTCAAGACGCCCCGCAGCGCTATTTCCTGCGGTGGGAGGGGCAGGTCCAGGGCGTCGGTTTCCGCTTCACCAACACCAACCTCGCACAGGCGCGCTCCCTCACCGGCTGGGTGCGTAACATGGAAGACGGCTCAGTCGAGATGGAGATACAGGGAGCTCCGGCAAACATCCTATCTCATCTCGAGACGCTTCATGCCTCCTACGAACGCATGGGAACGCGTTTTCGCCTCGTAGACGCCCAGGCCCGAGCCCCACTTGCTAATGAAGACGGTTTCACTCCTCATTATTAGTATTGTGTGCTAAATACGGTATCATTTACCCACGACCGTTGATAGAAAAGAGGCGAGGCGCATGGCGGTGCAAAGAAGGAATACCAAGCAGCGAAAGCTGGTTCTTGACGCCGTGCGCCAAAGCTATAACCATCCCACCGCCGACGAAATCTACAACGCCGTGCGCGAACAGGATGACAAGATCAGCCGCGGCACGGTCTACCGCAATCTCAATCTCTTGGCCGACGCCGGCGAGATCCTCTCCATCAAGACGCCGGGCGGCAGCCGCTTCGATCGCACGATCGAGCCGCACGCACATATCATCTGTACCTCGTGCAGCCGCGTCATCGACGTGCCGCTCCCCTTCGATGCCCAGCTCGACGCCAAGGCGTCCGAGCAAATCGGCTGGCACGTCACGTCGCACTACACCATCTTCGAGGGTCTCTGCCCCGACTGCCGGTAGTCTTTGAGGCGTGCCCGCAAATCTACTTGCCCATCCGCTACAGCAAACAGTACATTTCTAGGCATGTCGCGAAAACCTACTCGGCGAGCAGACGGCGCAGTTCTTCTTCGACCGTGCGCACGTAACGGACGTGGTCGTTGATGCCGCGCATAGAGGGATTGCAGCTCTCCATTAGATAAGGATGGCCCACTACGTTGAGCATGTCGCGGTCGTTTTCGTTATCGCCAAACGCCATCATCTCATCGGGCGAAATACCCAGGGCACGACCGTAATCGGCAAGCGCGGAGCCCTTGCCCGAACCGAAACCGATAAAGTCCGTCCATTCGGTTCCCGACGTCATCACGTCAACACGGTCGCTAAAGAGGCGCTCGAAATACTCCAGGGCCGCCGGCTGATCCACCTCGGGCGTCTGGAAGGCAATCTTAATGACGTCCTCGTCGATGTCCTCGGGGCGGTCGACCACCGCCACATCGCAGTGGACCTCATAGCGCAAATGGTCGACGAACGCATCGTTGCCGCTCATGGTGTAGAGGTGTCCCTCACACGAAAGGGTCACGTCGGCATGGGGATACGCAACCACGGCATTCGCGATATCCATAGCAAGGCTACGCTCCATGGAACGCTTGACAACGGCACGCCCCCCGCTCATCACCAGGGCTCCGTTTTCGCATACATAGGCGAGCTCATCGGCCACCGGGGCAAACAGGTAGCGCAAGCTCGCATATTGACGGCCGCTCGCCGGCATAAACACGATACCGCGACGATGCAGCTCATCGATGAGCTCAAAGGCCTCGGAACGCGGCTCGCGCTCCCCCGGATGCAGCAACGTGCCGTCCAAATCGCATGCAATCAGCTTGATTCCTTCAAGACCCATATGCTTTCCCCCACAGCATCTCATCAACAGCAAGACGGACTTTGAATAGTTGCCTCTCAAAGTCCGTCTTACTCATACGCACGTTAACCGCGCGCCTTTTTTACGATCGTAAAGTCTGGAGCCATACTCACAACAACATCCGCCGCGCTCGATGCAAAGCGTCGGCTGGCATCGAGTTCGCGTGTGACCACCGAGAGCCGAACGCCCTCGATGCCCCGGAGCATGCGACCCAAAACCGGTTGTGCCGGCGTATACATGCGCACGGTATGCTCGTCCGAGTCACCCCGGAAGATAGTCGCATGCAGGTTGCCGATCTCCAGGCACGCATGCGCGAGCGCAATCGGATCCATGCGGTCGACTTCGACCAAATAAACCTCGGCGCTGCGCAGGCGCACGACAACCGCCACGGGCACCATGCCCGAACGGTCGATGACGAGCACGTCGCCATCGGCAAGACGACCGCCGTCGGCAGTATCCAGCCGAACATCGACCGTGCGCCCCAGCTCCGTCACGCCCACAAACGCGCATACATCAGCCTGGTCCCAATCGAGCAGCAGATCGTCAACTTCAAAGACGCCGCCCAGCTTCCGGCGAAGCAGAAGTTCATAGGACGGATCGTTGAGATTTCCCAAGCATGTCGTCGAAACCAAGCGTTCAGGCATACTCTAACCCTCGACCTCGACGAGCTCGATATCAAAGTTGAGGTCCTTGCCGGCCAGCTCGTGGTTGGCGTCGAGCGTCACAGCCTCGGGCGTTACGTCGATGACCACGGCGGGAACGGGCATACCGCTCGGCGTGGACAGGAAAAGCTTCATGCCCTTCTCGATCTGCTCGATGTTGGGAACCTGTTCGGCCGGGAAGGTCAAAACCATCTCGGGATTGTGCTCGCCGTAGGCATCGGCAGCAGGAATGTGCACGGTCTTCTTCTCGCCCACCTGCATGTCGACAACAGCGGCGTCGAAGCCCTTGATCATCTGACCGGCGCCGCAGGTGAACTCCAGCGGCTCGCCGCGATCGTAGGAGCTATCGAACTGCGTGCCGTCATCGAGCGTGCCGCGATAATGGGTCATGACCTTCTTGCCCTGGTTGGACATGGTAACCTCCGTGATAAGGGCGGCGCACAACGCGGGCCGCCGTGAACATATGGCGCTAACTATACCCTAGTCATACAATTCAATGACAGTTTGCAAAGAAACGCTGCAACCGGAGGAACCATGGCATATCCCGTATTTGACCTACACTGCGACACCGCCGACCGAATCGGCTGGGCCACGCTCGATCTCGACCTGCGCTTTACCGCCGGCACCGACGGTTATTTCCCCGGCGACGAAACGCATCCGCAAGATTTCGACCTCATCGAGGGTAACGCCTGTGCCATCTCGCTCGCAAAGATCGGCAACACGCCGTGGGCACAGTGCTTCGCCACGTTTGTCCCCGACGAGATTCCCACCGCCCACGCCGCGCGCTTCCAGGCGCAAATCATGGCGCATATGAGCGGCCAGGCAATGCTCAACCACGACCGCATGGTCAACGTACGCAGCGCGGCAGACATTCGCCCCGCGCTCAAAGACGGCAAGGTCGCCTGCATCCACACCATCGAAAACGCCACGTTCTTTGCCGAGGACCCCGCGCTGATCGAGGTGCTCAAGAGCTTGGGCGTACTCATGTCATCACTCAGCTGGAACGCGCAGGGACCGCTCGCGAGCGGCCACGACACCCACGCCGGCCTCACCGCCGCCGGCATCGAGGCGCTTACGCAGATGGAGCACGCCGACATGGTGCTCGACGTCTCCCACCTCAACGATGAGTGCTTTGACGAGGTTGTCGCCCACGCCACGCGCCCCTTCGTCGCCAGCCACTCCAACTCCCGCGCGGTTTGCGGCGTTAAGCGCAACCTTACCGACGACCAGTTCCGCACCATTCGCGACATGGGTGGCATCGTCGGCCTCAACTACTGCAGCGAGTTCCTTTCCAACGACGCAACCGACAAGACCGCCGCAGACGTCACCTTCGACCAGCTAGCGGCACATATCGAGCACTGGCTCGACCTGGGCGGCGAGGACGTCATCGCGCTCGGCGGCGACTGGGACGGTGCCACGGTGCCCGCCTTCCTCTCCGATGCCAGCAAGATGCCCGAGTTCCAGAACATGCTCTCCAAGCACTTTGGCAAGACCGTGATGCAGAAGCTCTGCAGCGACAACGCGCTTGCCTTCTTTGAGCGTTATTAATTTCACATCCCTTGAGCGGGCCGGCATGCCGAACGGTCGACATGCCGGCCCGTCCCCAATCTGAAGGACCGCTTTTGACGCAGCAGTTTACGATTTCCGCATCCCGACCGGATGGGACGCCCATCCCCGTCATCGTTACCAAAAAGCGCGTCAAGAACTTCAACCTACGCGTCACATCGAGCGGTGAGGTCCACGCCAGTGCACCGCTCGGCGCCAGCCGCGAGCGTATCGAAGCGTTTGTGAAGCGCAACAGCGCCTGGATTATCAGCCGACTTGCCCAGCGCGAGCAACGTCAGGCGACGGCGCGAGAGCCGCTCAGTCCCTCGTCCATCATTGCGCTTTGGGGCAAACCCATCACCGTTCAGGATGCACTCGACCACAACTTTGAGCCACCCGCACCGCGGCCCAAGCAGGCTACCTTCGCAAGTTTTATGGGTACCGAGGAATCGGACGAAGGCCCACAGGCCAAGCGGCACGCAATCCTCGACGGCCTAACGTCCGATGAGCTCCAAACCCGCATCGACCAGCTCTATGCAACCGAGGTCACCGCAGCGCTGCGTGATATGGTGCACGCATACGAAATCGCAATGGGTGTCGCCGTTTCCCGCGTTTCCGTGCGCAGCATGAAAACGCGCTGGGGATCATGCACGCCCAAAACCGGCGCCATTCGCATCGCACGAGAACTTGCCGCCTACCCCGTCGAGTGCCTTGACATGGTTGTCGCCCACGAGCTCGTCCACCTGCTCGAGCCAAGCCACAATCAGCGGTTTCACGCCTTGCTCGACACGTACTACCCCAACAATAGAGCGCTATCGCAGCGGCTCAAGCAGCCACCCATAGAGACGTATTAGAACCTGTTAGCGGACGCGCTCGATCTCGACGCCGCAGCTTGCCAGGGGAAGACCGACGGGCGCCCAAGGCTTATCGAGCTTAACGCGCACGCCAAGCAGCAGGGGGTAACGACGTAGCAGCATCTGGGCCACGCCCTCGGCTGCAGCCTCGATGAGCTTAAACGTATGCTCGCGCAGATAGCCATCGACATCGTGGCACACCGAGCCGTAGTCAATCGAGGCGTCCAGGTTATCGTGCTCCCCCGCTGCACGCAAGTCGGCATAGAGCACCAAGGACACGATGAATTTCTGGCCCAGCGCGTTCTCTTCGGGATACACGCCGTGGTTGGCAAAGACCTCGAGACCGTCGATAGTAATGCGGTCGGCATGGCGCAGATCGTCATAGCTCACGTGGGGCACCGCCGTTGCGGTGGATATTTCGCCCCTGCCACGGCGGGCGAGCTCGGTGCCTTCAGTCTTGGTTGCATTCTCGGGCAGCTTTTTGTTACTCATCGCGATCGTCTCCTTCGTTTAGAACCCCGACCGCGCAAACTAACTACACGCGAATCGACAGGTTCTTTTTATCATCGCTCCAGTTGCAAGCATTGCGCGCGGGGCATGCGAAGCAGGCGCGCGAGGCCTTGTCGGCCGCATAGAGCAGACGCTCAAGCGGTTGGCTGTTCACGCGCAGCTTTCGATGGCCCAGAATGGCCGTCTTAATGGCTGCGGCATCGGCCGGCTCAAACGCCACGTCATCGGGCATGCCGCCGAGAATTGCATCAGCGACGCGCTCGCTTGCAACATCATGAGATATACCCGATTCATACTGTTCATCTTTGCCGATATCGTGAAGAAGTGCCGTGGCGTAGACAACCTCGCGGTCAAATTCGAGCTGCTCCTCGAGATTCTTGATCCACATAATGCGAGCGACATCGAGCAGATGGTCAATACCGTGGCGGCAGAAGATGCGCCCCGATTCCAACTGTGCAATGTTGCCCAGGTGCCGCCGGAAAAGCCCGTTGGCACAAATGTAATCAACGCGAGGCATGGCACCAAAAGGGGCCAGGCCCGAAGCCATAAAGCCGCGACGCGACGTCCCCTCATCGGTCTTCGATGTAAAGTCGTTGACGACCCTCATGCTAACGGCCCAGCATCCTAAAGAACCGCTCCTCGAGCGCGGGATCGGTCTCAAAGACGCCGCGGCGAGCGAGCGTCACGGTCTTGGTGCCGGGTTTCTGCACGCCGCGCATGGTCATGCACATATGCTCAGCCTCCATGAGCACAATCGCTCCCTGGGGAGCGAGATAATCCATAAGGGCGTCGGCAACCTGCGCACACAGCTGCTCCTGCAGCTGCAGACGACGGGCATAGACTTCAACCGTGCGAGCGAGCTTAGACAGACCCGCCACGCGACCGTTAGGGATATAGCCGATCGCAGCCTTGCCATAAAACGGCAGCAGATGATGCTCGCACAGCGAGTAAAACGTGATGTCGCGCTCGATAACCAAGTCGTTCGAGGCGACGGCAAAGGTTTTGGACAGGTGCTCCTCGACACTCTGGTCCATACCGCCGGCGATCTCACCATACATACGGGCAACGCGCGCCGGGGTCTCCAGCAGGCCCTCACGAGTTGGGTCCTCGCCTATGCCCTCAAGCAACAGCTTAATGGCGGCCTCGACTTTTTCCTGATCGACCATCTGGGCCTCACTTTTCCGATTTCACGTTCGCCCTATGGTACCACGCTCTTCGGCATCGACCACAAGCTACATAGTATGGGTCGAATAGACCGGATCGTCTCGCCAAAGCTCCACGGCATCGCAAAGCGTAACGTTCTCACGCTCGGCACGGGCACGCGTGGCGTTCATGTCGATCACACGCTGATTACTCGATCCCCTAAAACGCAAGGAAATATCGTACAGATCTTGAACGAACGGGCCGTCCACCAACATGTCGAGGCAGGCAAGGATACGGTCCGTCACCTCGGTATGATGACGACCGCCCGGCATAAGCTCCTCGAGCACGTCGCCAGTAAAGCACCAAATGGTCTTCCCCGACCCCACAGGATAGGCCGCACGCACGCGTTCGATAAAGTCAACGAGCCCCGCCTGATTCTCGGGCTCCATAGGCTCGCCACCCAAAATCGTCAGGCCATCAATAAAGGGATGGTCAAGACTCTCGATAATCTTGTCCTCGACGGCACGATCAAAGGGGTCGCCCGCAGCAAAGTCCCACGCGACAGAGTTAAAGCAGTTCTTGCACCCACGACGGCACCCACTCACAAACAGAGAAGTACGAACACCTTCCCCATCAGCAATGTCGAAATACTTAATGTTCGCGTAGTTC
The DNA here is from genome assembly GCA_905216075.1 of uncultured bacterium. Lineage (GTDB taxonomy): Bacteria > Actinomycetota > Coriobacteriia > Coriobacteriales > Coriobacteriaceae > Collinsella. The sequence goes on from CAJMSO010000011.1 coordinate 12,983, forward strand.
ATAGGTAACCTTCCTGGGGGTCTGGAGCATATCATCCCGTCCTCAAACATTCTCGGCCTTCGGCCTGCGAAACTGCGGGCGGGACGATATGCTCCAGACCCCTCGCGAGCGATACTCGATGACAAAGCGAACATCGAGTATAGGGTTCGAGGTCTAATAAAAACTTTGTTGCAGCTCAACCGCCATCGCAAGCAAAGCGTTGTTGCAAGTCAACTCATTTCCGCTAAGAACTTCGAGGAGTGAGCAGGCCGCATGCTGCATCTCAGCTACGTCAACTTGGCTGAACCGAGAGGGCCGCTTGGGCTTTTGCTCGATATGAGTTCCGCACGCAAAGAAGGCCACTTAATGTGGCCTTCGTCTTGCGCAGGACTGTCCGAAATAGCGAGCAAATGCCCAAGCGGCCCTCTCGGTTCAGCCCTGAAGCGGTACTAGAGATGCAGCACGCGGTCGCGGATCTCCTCAGTTCGACCCTGGTTCCAGAACTGGGTACCGATGTAGCCGCACGTACGACGGGCGACGTTCATCTTCTCCTGGTCACGATTGCCGCAATTGGGGCACTCCCACACCAGCTTGCCATCGTCCTCGACAATCTTGATCTCACCGTCGTAGCCGCACACCTGGCAGTAGTCGCTCTTGGTGTTGAGCTCGGCGTACATGATGTTGTCGTAGATGTACTGCATCACGCGAATGACAGCCTTAAGGTTGTCCTGCATGTTGGGAACCTCGACGTAGGAGATAGCACCGCCCGGCGAAAGCTGCTGGAACATGCCCTCAAACTTAAGCTTGTCGAAGGCATCGATCTCCTCGGACACGTGGACGTGATAGCTGTTAGTAATGTAGCCCTTGTCCGTCACGCCCGGAATAATGCCAAAACGGCGCTGCAGGCACTTGGCAAACTTATACGTCGTCGACTCCAACGGCGTGCCGTACAGCGAGAAATCGATGTCGCTCGCGGCTTTCCACTCCGCACACTTGTCGTTCATGCGCTGCATGACCGCCATGGCAAAGGGCGTGCCCTCCTTCTCGGTGTGGCTGTGGCCCGTCATGTACTTGACGCACTCATACAGGCCGGCATAACCCAGACTAATGGTGGAGTAACCGCCCACGAGCAGCTTGTCGATCGTCTCGCCCTTCTTAAGGCGCGCCAGGGCGCCGTACTGCCAAAGGATCGGCGCGGCATCCGAAAGCGTGCCCATCAGGCGCTCATGGCGGCACAGCAGGGCACGATGGCACAGCTCAAGGCGCTCATCGAAGATCTTCCAGAACTTGTCCATATCCTGGTGCGAGCTCAGCGCGACATCGGGCAGATTGATGGTCACAACACCCTGGTTAAAGCGACCATAGTACTTAGGCTTGGTCGGGTCATAGTTCAGCGCGTTGGCGACATTGTTAAAGCCGTTGCCCGAACGGTCGGGCGTCAGGAAACTACGGCAACCCATGCAGGTGTAGCAATCGCCATTGCCGGCGGTCTCGCCCTTAGACAGCTTGAGCTCGCGCATCTTCTTCTCGGAGATGTAATCGGGCACCATGCGCTTGGCGGTGCACTTCGCAGCCAGCTGAGTCAGGTAGAAGTACGGGGAATCCTCGTAAACGTTATCGTCCTCGAGCACATAGATAAGCTTGGGGAACGCCGGGGTGATCCACACGCCAGCCTCGTTCTTAACGCCCTCATAGCGCTGACGAAGCGTCTCCTCCACAATCATGGCAAGGTCGTGCTTCTCCTGGGGCGTACGGGCCTCATTGAGATACATAAAGACCGTCACGAACGGCGCCTGGCCATTCGTGGTCATAAGGGTCACGACCTGATACTGAATCGTCTGGACGCCGCGACGGATCTCATCGCGCAGGCGATCCTCAACGACCTCGCGAACCTTCTCGGCAGATGCCGAAACACCGAGCTCCTCAAGCTCGCGAGCGACCTCGCCGCGAATCTTCTGACGGCTCACCTCGACAAACGGGGCGAGATGGGTCAGCGAAATTGACTGGCCGCCGTACTGCGAGGAAGCAACCTGGGCGATGATCTGCGTCGCGATGTTGCAGGCGGTCGAGAAGCTGTGCGGCTTCTCGATCAGCGTGCCCGAGATAACAGTACCGTTCTGGAGCATATCCTCCAGGTTCACCAGATCGCAGTTATGCATGTGCTGGGCAAAGTAATCCGAATCGTGGAAATGGATCAGGCCCTCATTATGGGCATCCACGATCTCCTGGGGCAGCAGCACGCGCTGCGTCAGGTCCTTGGAGATCTCGCCGGCCATGTAATCGCGCTGAACGGAGTTGACGGTCGGGTTCTTGTTAGAGTTCTCCTGCTTGACCTCTTCGTTATTGCACTCAATCAGCGACAGGATTTTGTCGTCGGTCGTGTTCTTTTGGCGCTTCAGGCTCTGAACATAGCGATAGATGATGTAGTGGCGAGCGACCTCGTAGCAGTCGAGACGCATGATCTCGTCCTCGACCAGATCCTGGATCTCCTCGACCGATACGGTATGGCCGGCATTCTCACATGCCTCAGCGACGTTTTGTGCTGCGTAGATCACCTGGCGGTCGGTAAGGCGAGAGCCCTCCTCGACCTCCAAGTTTGCGGCACGGATCGCATTGACGATCTTATCGATGTCAAAGGTAACCTCGGTGCCGCTGCGCTTGATGATCTTCATCCTCTTGCCTCTTTCGCGTCGTAGCCTCATTGCGCTTCAGGGCCAAACGATGCCCGGCAGGGTTTGCCCCTGTCTTGCGGCGCCGTTGCGCAATCTGTGTTTTCGATAACCATAGGCCCTCATGCGGACAATCCTCGCAGCCAATCAAGGGGCTCAAAGATCCATCCAAATGGGGCGAATAAGGTCCTCGTTCTCTGTCCGCCATCTATCATACGACAAAGAGGCATCTATATCCTGTATTCTTTTTTTAGGTCAAACACAACATATAGTGTTTCAGCAGGTCAAAGCAATTAGTCATTTTGCAGACGCATTAATTATGAGGGGTTCTTGGCAAGTCGGTAAAACGTTATCAACACGACTACCTGCATGGCAGTTATAAAACCCCCTTAGTCAAGCCGCTGACAAATCCTACCAAAACCAAGCCGCCCACGCCAAAAGAATCCAAAAGATTATGCTTGACCAACATGTTGCGGTCACGCTCGGTCAGGACGCATGCAATCAGCCGGCGCCCCTACGGGATGCGAAGACCATCGCGTACAAACCTTGGATCAATATTTGGTGGCTTATTTGGCGGCGTACTTGGTGACAAAAAAACAGCCCAGAGGACATAGCCTCTGGGCTGCGAACATTTGGTGGGCGTTAGAAGATTTGAACTTCTGACCTCTTCCGTGTCAGGGAAGCGCTCTCCCCCTGAGCTAAACGCCCAAATGGAGCGGACAACGGGGCTCGAACCCGCGACCCCAACCTTGGCAAGGTTGTGCTCTACCAACTGAGCCATGTCCGCTTACGAGGATTAATCTTACGTGATGCCCGCATCCTATGCAAGAACTTTTTTTGAAAAGTTTTGCGACGCTCTCGCGAGGGCATCAGTCGTCACGAAAGGCGCGAACAAACGCAGGCTCGCAGCGAGATGCCCCTACATCTCACCGAGCATGATCCAGGCAGAGCTGTCCTGCGCGAGCCTGCCGTCTGCAAGCGGTGATGAGGTGAGCAGGACCCTGCCCGCCGGCAGCTCCACGGGTGCTGCACCGAAGTTCGTCACACACGCCCAGCCGTTATCGCGGCGATAGGCGATGACGCCGCCCTCAGCGCCCTCGGCACCATCCGCAAGACCGGTGCGCCCGTCAAGATCGAGCCACGCAAGATCGTTGGCGCACCCGCGCAGCTTGCGCCGCAGCCAGAGGGCGTCACGATAGAGCGCAAGCATCGATGTCGGGTCCGTTTCTTCCCTATCGGCAGCATAATCGGAAAACCATGCAGGCTGCGGCAGATGGGGCGCCGCATCGGCGTCTGCCGGCGAAAACCCAAACGATCCGCCCTGCGCGGGATCGTCCGCCGCCACCCACGGCAGGGGCACACGGCAGCCGTCGCGCCCCTTCTCACGCTTCGGTCCGCGCGTATTGGTCGCAGTAGGATCTTCGAGTGCAGCCCACGGGATGTCAGCCACCTCAAAAAGGCCGAGCTCCTCACCCTGATACACGTATGCCGAGCCCGGAAGCGCCAGTTCAAGCAAAAGGGCCGCCCGCGCGCGGCGCTCGCCGAGTTCACGGTCCTCGTCATAAGACGACCCGTCGCGTAAGAGCCAGTCGAGCGCAATCTGGTGGTAGCGCGTCGCCTTGATTTGCGGCAGGGCATAGCGTGTCGCCACGCGCGGCACGTCGTGGTTGGAGAGCACCCAGGTCGAGGCGGAATCGGATTCGACGGCTGCCTTCAAGCCCTTCTCGATTGCAGTGTGCATGTCATCATAGGTCCAAGTGGCCTTGGCAAACTCAAAGTTGAATGTCTGGCCAAGCTCGCTGGGACGCGCATAGAGATACTGGCGCTCGGGCAGCACCCACGCCTCGGCAACGGCACTGCGCGGCGGATTATAGCGGTCGAACACGCGGCGCCACTCGCGATAGATCTCGTGGACCTCATTGCGGTCCCACAGCGGATGGGTGCCGTCGTCAACCATGTCATCGCCCTCGGCGAGATGCCACCGGTCGAGGTCATCGCGGTCGAGATCCTTGGCGAGACCCTGCGCCACATCAATGCGAAAGCCGTCGACGCCTCGATCGCTCCAAAACGCCAGGACGTCGCAAAAGAGCGCGTGAACCTCAGGGCATGACCAGTCAAAGTCCGGCTGCTCGGGCGTAAACATGTGCAGATACCACTGACCGTCCGCAACACGCGTCCATGCGGGGCCGCCAAAGTTGGCATTCCAATTGGTGGGAGGCAGCTCGCCATGCTCGCCGCGACCATCGCGGAAGATATAACGGGCGCGTTCGGGCGATCCGGGGCCGGCGGCAAGAGCGGCTTTGAACCAGGGGTGCTGGTTGGATGAATGGTTGGGCACGATGTCGACGATGACCTTGATGCCGCGCGCGTGAGCCGCAGCGATCATGTCATCGAAGTCGTCAAGCGAGCCGAGACGCGGGTCGACATCGCAGTAGTCCGCCACATCATAGCCGCCATCGACAAGAGGCGATGGGTAAAACGGGCTCAGCCAGATGGCCTCGATACCCAGCCGCTCAAGATAGTCCATCTGCTGGGTAATGCCCGCGATATCGCCCAGACCCGAACCAGTCGAATCCTTAAACGAGCGCGGGTAGATCTGATAGATCGCGGCATCGGACATCCATGAGCGCGAAGAAGACTTTTCTGTAGCCATGGGGCGTATCTCCCTTGCAACGAGGTTATGCGAGATGCCCACGATGATACGCCCAAAGCGGACATTCGCGACAAACAACGCCACAGCCACGCCCCAAAACGATCGCCCCCTCTCGGGTTCAAGCCTCCTGGGACGAATCGACCGATTAGTGAAAAGAACGGAAGACCCACTTTCTCGGCCACGACAGCGAGCGGGCTCCGGGTGCCCCAGGTTGCCGCGAAAGAGGAGGGAAGCGTACTTTATGTACGCGACCGACGATTGAGGGGCAAGATGGGGTGCCCGGGGCTCGCGCAGCGTCAATCAAAACCACTCCTAAAAGGGGTGGTTTGCTCTTAGGGTATAACCCTTGGATTTCCGGCACGCGTC
>CAJMSO010000012.1 GCA_905216075.1 uncultured bacterium
GACCACGAGGGTGGCCACGTTATCGCCGGCTCGCTCGATGTCGCCGTCGACGGCATCGCCGTGGCAACCGATTCCAACAAGGTTCGCGTAGCCGACGAGGGCTATCCCACGTTTGAGATCGCGCTCGACACGCTAGACGTTCAGGAGTCCGAGAAGGGCACGTCCGCGAGCCTCGTCCGCGGCATGGCCCACGAGATTGCAGCCCTTGGCGTTGAGCCCCACGGCTTCGACTTCGCCTTCACCTGCTCCGTCCCCTCGGGCGGCGGCCTTTCCAGCTCTGCTGCCGTCGAGGCCACATACGGTCGTGCCATGGAAACCCTCTGGGGCGCACCCGCCATCGAGCCCGTCGCGCTCGCCCAGATGAGCCAGCGCACCGAGAACAGCTATTACGGCAAGCCCTGCGGTCTGATGGACCAGGCCGCCGTTTGCTTGGGCGGCCTCGCCTACATGGACTTTGAGGATCAGGCTCAGCCTAAAACCCAGAAGCTCGAGCTCAACTTTGAGGATCACGGTTATGCTCTCGTGCTCGTTAAGGTCGGTGCCGACCACGTGGCCGCCACCGACGACTACGCCGCCGTTCCACGCGAGATGCAAGACGTCGCTGCCGAGTTTGGCAAGACACGCCTGTGCGAGGTAAACGTGGCGGATTTTGACGCCAAGCTCCCCGAGCTGCGTGCCAAGCTGGGCGACCGCGCCTGCCTGCGCGCCGTTCACTACTGGTACGAGAACGGCCTGGTCGATAAGCGCTGGGTGGCCCTGAACGCCGGCGACATCGACCAGTTCCTGGTCCTGACGCGCGAGTCCGGCGCCAGCTCTGCCATGTACCTGCAGAATGTCGTTGCCAAGCTGGGCTCCGAGCAGCCTTCGATGTATGCCTTGGCACTGGCCGAGCACGTGCTCGACGGTCGCGGTGCCGTCCGTATCCACGGTGGCGGCTTTGGTGGCACCATCCAGGCCTTCGTGCCGCTCGAGCTCGTCGACACCTTTATTACCAAGATGAACAGCTGGCTGGGCGAGGGCTCTGCCCGCCACTACGCAATTTCTGACAAGGGGGCTTACGCGGCATGGCTGTAATGACTGATGTGCGCGAGGCTGCGCAGGGCCTTATCGAATATGCCATCCACCGATCGATGATCGGACAGGACGACCGCATCTGGGCCTACAACACCATTCTGGAGTGCATCGGCACTACGGGTCCCGCGCTCGACATGACCTGGGCGCTGCAGAACGAGAAGCTCTCGCTCTTGCACCCTGATACGCTCCCCGATTTTGACCTGGAGGGCACGCTTGCCGCGCTTTCCGAGGCCGCCGTTGCCAACGGTGCCGCCGAGGACACGGCATCGGGCCGCGACCGCATCGCCATGCGCATCATGGGCGCTCTCATGCCGAGGCCTTCGGTTGTAAACGAGGAGTTCAACGGCCGCATGGGCGTCAACGAGCCCCGCGCCGCGACCGACTGGTTCTATGGTCTGTGCTGTGACGCCGGTTACGTGCGCCGCGCCGCCATCGCGCGCAATATCAAATGGAGCACCCCCACCAACTGGGGCGATCTTGAGATCACTATCAACCTGTCCAAGCCTGAGAAGGACCCGCGCGATATCGCCGCGGCAGGTGTAGCCAAGAACACGGGCGAGAAGTATCCCGCCTGCCAGCTGTGCATCGAGAACGAGGGCTATCCCGGACGCTCCGCCGCAGCCGACGGCGGCGCTCACCCCGCCCGCCAGAATCTGCGCGTTATCCCCATCCAGCTCGACGGCGAGCGCTGGGGTTTCCAGTACAGCCCGTATGCGTATTTTAACGAGCACTGCATTGCTATGAGCTCCGAGCATCGCCCGATGCACGTGGACCGCAAGGGCCTGACCTGCCTGCTCGACTTTGTCGACCTGTTCCCGCACTACTTTATTGGCTCCAACGCCGACCTGCCTATCGTGGGCGGCTCGATCTTGTCGCACGACCACTTCCAGGGCGGCGCGCACGAGTTCCCCATGATGCACGCCGCCGAGATCTCGCAGTTTAGCGTGCCCGGATTTGATCAGGTTAGCGGTACCGTGCTGCAGTGGCCGCTCTCGGTGCTGCGCCTGCGCTCGCATGACCGCGCCCAGCTGCTCGACGCTGCCGAGAAGATTATCCTCGCCTGGCGCGAGTGGACCGATGAGTCGGTTGGCGTCATCGCACACACGGCCGACGGCGTGGCCCACAACACCGTGACGCCCGTCATCCGCCGCGTCGACTCTCGCGGAAATGCCGGCGGCGAAATCTACGAGGCCTACCTGGCGCTTCGCTGCAATATCACGACCGACGAGCACCCGCTAGGCGTTTTCCACCCGCATGCCGAGTACCACCACATCAAAAAGGAGAACATCGGCCTGATCGAGGTCATGGGCCTGGCCATTTTGCCGCCGCGCTTGGTTCCCGAGCTCGGCGCTGTCCGCGAGCACCTGCTGGCGGCCAAGGCAGATGCCAGCTACGACCTTGCCGGCGCGCTCGAGGGCGACGACCTTTGCCGCAGCCACGCCGCATGGGCTGAGGACGTCTTTGCCCGCCGCGCCGACGAGCTTACGGCCGACAACGCCATCGACATCCTGCACGAAGAGGTCGGCGTGGTGTTTGGCCACGTGCTCGACAACGCCGGCGTCTTTAAGTGGGACGAGGCAGGACGCGCCGCCCAACAGCGCTTTATCGACTCGCTATAGCATGCGAGCTCGAACGCACGCACTCAACAAATAGCGTCTACACGACAACGGCGCCCGCCGGCAACATCACCGACGGGCGCCGTTTTTGAGTGTAGTCATTGGGGTCATTCTTAAGGGGCGCTCTTAAACGACTAGTCATTAAAGAGCGTCCCCAATGACTATTTGCGACCAAGGCAACGCCGGTGTCTTGGCAACGACAGCGAAAACGCCCCTAAGCGAGCAAGGTGACGTGAAAGAGGAGGGCATTGACCTTTTGGTCATGCCCGACGATTGAACGTCAGATTGCCGCTTAGGGGCGTTTGCAGCGTCGCGCCGTTACGCGGTTTGGTAAAACCGCGTAACCCTACAGTTCAGTCACGACAACGCTGTTGTAGACCTCGTCCCAGCGGTCCATGACCAGGTGGCCGGTCTTGGGATCCATGGCGTTGAGCTTGCCGCAGGTATTGGCGGTCTTGAGCACCGTGACGTCGTCGGCGCCAGCAGCAATGGCATGTGCAAAGCCGGCGATGGTCGAGTCACCGGAACCCGTCGCGTTCACAGCCGCAATCGCAGGCGTCTTCGCGCGGAACGCGCGACCCTCATGGAAGCCCACCGAACCGGCAGCGCCCATCGAAACGACAACCCAGGGAATACCGGTAAAACGGTCATCGGCGGCAAGCGCCTCGCGCAGGGCATCGACATCATCGGTCGTAAAGGACGTACCCAGTAGGCCGTTAATCTCGGTCAGGTTGGGCTTTACGAGCTCAGGCTTAGCATCGGACTCCAGCGCGGCCTCCAGCGATGCACCCGAAGTGTCGAGCAGCACCTTGGCGCCCGCCTCCTCGGCGATCTTGACGAGCTCGGCATAGTAGCCGGCATCGACACCACGCGGCAGCGAGCCCGAAAGCGTCACAACGTCCGCCTTCGCTGCAAGCTCGGCAAACTTGGCCGTAAAGGCCTCGAGCTCGGCCGGAGCGATCTGCGGGCCGCTCTCCAAAAGCTCGGTCTGATTACCCTCGTGCAGAATATTCAGGCAAATGCGCGTCTCACCGGCGATGGGCACAAAGTCGTTCTTGACGCCGTCGGCATCCATAAGCTCGGCCATATAGGCACCCATGTGTCCGCCGAGCAGACCGGTCGCGAGCACATCGTCGCCCAACTGCAGCAGCACACGGCTCACGTTGAGGCCCTTGCCGCCAGCGGTCTTTTCGGGCGTCACACGGTTCACGTCGTCGATGATCAGCTTGTCGAGCTGATAGCGCGTATCAATCGACGGGTTCATGGTAACGGTCAGAATCATGTTGAACTCCTGTTCCGGGGCGGCATAACCCGCCCCAAACATACGATAACTCGTTAAAGGATCTCGATCTCAAAGCCGCGGGTGACGGTCTCTCCCGGCTTGGCCACCAGGCAGCCACGCTTGTGCTCCAGAATATCGTCCTCGTCGGAGCAGGTGGACAGACCACCCCACGGTTCAACAGCCACAAAGTCGCCCTCGGGCTTGCTCCATACAATCAGGTACGGCATATCGGGGAACGTCAGGCGCACGCCCTTGTCCTCGGTTTTCTTGGTCAACGTAACCACGCGGCTCTCGAGCACGTCAAAGATGGTCTCCGCGAAGTCGAAGAGTTCGTGGGTAAGCGGCAGGTCATGGCCAACCATCGGGTTCTTGCTGCGATGCTCAACATCAATCAGGCCCGTCGAGGGAACGGCAGTACAGAGCTCGGTGGCCTCACGCTGCTCAAAACGGAGCTCATAATCGTCATAGGACTCGCCCTCGTCGAGCGGGCACATAAAGCCGGGGTGGCCGCCCACAAAAAACGGCATGTCCTCGGTGCCCTCATTGGTCACCTCGTACGACACGGCCACCTTTTCCGAATCGACCGTGTAACGAGCAACGATCTTAAACGGATACGGGTACTGCTCGAGCAACTCGGCATGGTCGGCAGAGCTTAAGCTCAGCGCAACCATGTTGTCGCTCTGTTCCTCGAGCTTCCACTCCTGTTTGCGCGCAAAGCCGTGGCGGGCGAGCTTTACCTCGCGGCCGCCCATGGTCATTGCGTGACCATCACGAAGGCCGCCGCAGATCGGGAAGCAAATGGGTGCCTGGCCCGACCAGACCGAAGGATCGCCCTGCCACAGGTACTCGCGACCGTTGGCTTTAATCGAAGTGAACGATCCGCCAGCCGTGCTCAGTACCACGCGAACAGAACCGTTATCAAGAACAAACTCCATAGGAGCCTTCCCTTTCTTACGACAGCCCGCCAAGTCAATAGGGCTGATAGAAAACCGGCCCGCGCCCCTCACAGAAACGCGAGCCGTCAATTGAAAAGCTGCAAATCGCCAAGTACAGCCAAGAGCGAAGCACTCAAGCCAAGCAAGCAAACGTGTTATCGGAGCTGCTCGCCGTACCAGAACGCTTCGCAACAACAGCGGTAACCCTGCAGGTACCCCCAACGTCAGCGAGCGGCGCTCAGGTGCCCCAGGTCGCCGCGAAAGAGGAGCGACGCGTACTTCATGTACGCGAGCGACGGTTTGAGCGGCGAGATGGGGTGCCTGAGCGCCGCGCAGCGTCGACCGGTCCGGCGTTCGGCAGAACGCCGGAACCTAATTAGTCGTGGTACTCGCCGCGGTCCCACTTCTCGAGGAACTCGTCAAAGAAGTGCGGGTCAGCCTGAGCCTCGGCGTCGGCCTTATTGCAGGCATCGATCTTGGCGATCAGGGCATCGTGCTCGGGGGTCTTCTCGTAGGGCTCCTCCAGGAAGGCAAGCATGATATCGGCCATCAGGAACTCGCCGGTAATCTTGCCGCCAAAGCCCACGATGTTGGCGTTGAGCTCGCGACGGGCATACAGGGCAGAGGTCATGTCGCGGACCAGGGCGCAGCGGGCGCCGGGAACCTTGTTGACGGCGTTGGTGATGCCGATGCCGGTGCCGCACAGGGCCACGCCAAAGTCGGCCTTGCCGCTGGCAACAGCCTCGCCCACGGCCTTACCGTAGATGGGATAGTGCGTACGGGTGTGGCTGTAGGTGCCGCAGTCGAGCACCTTGTAACCAGCCTGCTCCAGGCGGTCGGCCAGATAGATCTTCTCGTCCGTAACGATATGGTCGCAACCGATTGCGATGGTCTTCTTCATCAGAACGTCCTTTCGTCTGAATTCACAAGTTGAGGTAGAAGTTCGAGTTCTCGGTGGCTCTCGTTAGGCCATCTTGTTGAGCATGTCGACACGGATCTGGTGACGGCCGCCGGCGTACTGGGCACGCAGGAACTCGCGGGCGATCTTCTTGGCGACCTCGGTGCCCACAACGCCCGGGCCCATGGTGACCATGCGCGAGCCGTTGTGCTCGCGGGTCATGTAAGCGGAACGCTCGTCGGAAATGTTGGCGACGACCATGCCCTTGATCTTGACAGCGGCCATATAGGAGCCGACGCCGTACTTATCGAATGCGAAGCCCTGGGAATCCTTGTGCTCCAGCAGGTCCTTGGCAACGGCGGTCGCGGAATCGACAAAGTCCGCGGCAGGGGTCTCGGAATAGTCGACGACCTCGTGACCGTCGGCGATGAGCATCTCCTTGATGGACTCCTTCATCGACATACCGTCGGCATCGGAAGCGATTACAACCCTCATGACATCCTCCTTGAGAGATACGCAGGTGCGTAGTTTCTGTTTGGAAGTGTTGAATCGCGTTCAGGTCCGGGCATCTGAATGTGCGGTTCTTCACTGTTCATGTTTATTTGAACACATTCGAACAGTAACTGCAACAACTATTTGTTTAACTTTGTTCTTTTTTGAACAAATATCGTTCACGGATGATTGCTGACCGTTTGAGCCGGGCGCGGACGTAGCGACCATGTGTTCAACAAACAAAAGGGCGGCCAAGAACGTGTCTCGGCCGCCCTTCGGCGGTATTCCCCGGTATATACAGCTGTTTTAGCTACTCGGACTGCCCACCCTATTTGGCGTGCTTGGACGGAGCACTCAGAAAGCGGCCCGTCAAATAGTTCGCCGGGCCGGAAATATCGATCCCCAGCAGTACGTGTCCCAGCCACAGGAACGCCACGAGCACCAGCAGCGGGATAACGCACGAAGTCACGATCATCACGATGACGCCTTCGATGAGGTCGGTCACCTGCTGCACGATCTCGTCGGTCATCTGCTTGGCACCGCTGGTCACCGACGTAACAAGGCTCGAGGCCCCATCAGTCAACTGCTCGAGCACGTTTTTGGACTCCGTGGCCTCGGATTTTTTCTTGTTCGATTTTGAGCTGGTCTCGGCTGACTTGTCCGTGGTGTCGGCCGCCTTTTGCTCGGCCGCTTCGATGCTCACTCGATACGTTTCGTCGACCTTTTGCGACACCCATACGCTTGCAGGCACCAACGCCATGCCGATCGTGGCGACCACCAGCACGCGAGTCGCCACGCGGCGCAGGACGGCGCTCGTGCTCCAGCGCCCGTGAATGCCGAGCGACACCGCAAGGAGCACCAGCGCAAACGGGATCAGGATGCCCAGGCCAACCGACCACAAAATGGTCAGCAGGTATTTCTCGAGGTAGAGCACGGCAAGCACGATGCCCAAGTTACCCGAAAGCTGCGCGAGCTGCTCGGCAACCGGCGTTCCCGTATCGCCCGGCAGCGCAGTGATACCCGCAGATAGGGCGACGCACGAGGTCGTGAGCGCCAAAACATTGCCCTTCTTTTGATCGATGACCTCGATGGTGGAGTCCCAAGTCTTGGTATCGGCGAAATGCGGACGAGCTACAAAGCCCGACAGCAGCGCCAGTACCACGAGCGCAACGATAAAGCCAATCTGCAGCTTTTTGTTTGCGCACACGACATCGGACAGACTGGGCTGCAGCTCGGTTACCGTCGTGTGCTCGGTTATCTGGACAGGACGCCCATGAGCCATCTCGTGCGCGTCTCTTTTTTGTATTGACCCGTTATCCGGCATTTGGATACCTCCTCAGTCCGGGGCTTAATGCGAAAGGAAGTATACCCACCGAGCAAAAAACGAACGGGAAGACGAACAGAGCGCACCAAGACTGTCCCCAATGACTATCTCCGGATGAGTTGCGGTGGAATAGGGATTGTTTTGCGCCCGTCGGCCCCTATTCAGTCCCTATTTCACCGCAACTTGGAGGAGGACAGAAAAAGCCCTGCCGCGGGTAGCGGCAGAGCTTTTGGAAGGGGACTTGGTTGTGAGGGCTCGTTAGGCGAGCTTGGCCTCGAGCTCGGCGATGCGCTTGTAGGCATCGATGGTAAAGCGGGCCTGCTTCTCCAGGATCATAGTGGTCATGAGAGTGTCCTGAGCGTGAGCCATGATGAAGGTCATCTCCATCTCGCCACCGCCGGCCTCCTGCGAAAGCAGCTTGGTCTGCGTGTCGTGGGCGCCGATAAGTGCATCGCTGGCATCCTTGTGCAGCTGTTCGGCCTTCTCAAAATCGCCCTCGCGAGCAGCATCGAGCGCTGCAAGCAGATCGGTCTGGGCGTCACCTGCGTATGCGACAATCTCGAATCCAACCATCGAGATTTCTTCTTTGGTTGCCATATTGCGTTCCTTTCACATATGAACCAATGGAGAGCATCGCGTCCGGGCATACGCGCTGCGTTCTGTATGACAGAAACAATAACATTCAAACAAAAAAGAACAGCGCAAAACGTGATTTCGAGCTATGAACGGTCGCTTTTCGCCCGTGAACGGTTTTTAAACCAATCTGAACAATATCGAACACAATTAGCGGCAACCCAAACAGACCTGCGCCCCTAGCGTACATCGCGCACCGTATCGCCCTCGACGAGCACGCCCGGAAACAGCATGTGCTCCACACCGGGCGCAACGCCCTCGGCGCCGGCAATCTTGTCGACCGCCCACATGCCGACGCGCTTGTTGTCAAAGCGCACCGTGGTCAGGCGACGGTCGGGCACGATATCGCCCAGGCTGTCATCAACACCCACCACACTCACGTCCTCGGGCACGCGCTTTCCGCGCGACTCGAGCCCGCGAATGCAGCCGTAGGCCATGGCGTCGTTGGAAGCATAAATGGCCGTACAGGTCGGATCATCCGCCAGGGCCTGACCTGCGGCATATCCGCTCTGCGCCGTCCAATCGCCACGGATAAGTCGCGGTGGCTCAATGCCATGCGCGCGCAATGTCTCGCGCCAGCCTTCCTCGCGCCGCATGCCCGAAAGCGAGCGCTCGGGACACGAGATAAAGTGCACGGTCTTGTGCCCCCGCTCCAGCAAGTACTCGACCACCTGGCGCGAGCAATCGAACTGGTCGTTATCGACCGTTGAACAGAGCGGGTGCTCCAACATCGTAACGAGCACCGTCTGCATGCCGGGCAGCGGCTCAAAAGTGCCAAAGTCTGCCGGCATGCGATTCATGATCACAACCATACCGTCCACTGGCAGTGCGCTCATGCGCGACGATGCGCTCTCGAGGGTATACGGATGCCCGTCTACTTTAGTGAGGGTGATGGCATAGCCGTGCTTATCGGCCGCGGCGGCAAAGCCCTCCATACGGTCGAGATTGCCGGTGCCGGTAATGTTGAACATGGCGACGCCGACGGTCTTAAACTTACCGCGGCGCAGCGATCGACCGGCAAAATTGGGGCGATACCCCAGCTCGCGCATGGCGGCACGCACGCGTTCCTTGGTCTCGGGGCGCACGCTGGGCGAATCGTGCACGGTGCGCGAGACCGTCTGCTCCGAGACGCCCGCGAGACGCGCCACATCCTTAACGGATACCGATTTTTTAACAGCGGCCATAGGTCGATCTTTCTATGTCAACGATGCCATTGATGGCACCTTGCGCAGTCATTTTTACCGCCTTCAAGTATATCCAACGCCTCCCCCACCATACGCTCACCACCCAAAACCTACCGTTCACCGACATTTTTGCTTCCCCAAACGGCTTTTGTCGACCAAATGTTAACGTTGCCATTGTGCAAACACAGAGCCACCGGGCGGCTCAAACGTTTACGCGTAAGGAATCGACGGTTCGCAGGCACAGGAACCACCGGTTCGCTTCTTTTTTTGTGTCACAAAATGGCAACGTCAACATTTTGGCAACCGAAAGTCAAAAGCTACCATCGTTGCTAACCCACCGACTCTTAGGAGCATTGCATGGAGCAACTCATCGCCATCATCGAAAAGGGCCAGCCCTTTTTCAACGCGATCGCCCGCAACAAGTACCTCAAGGCGATCCGCGACGGCTTTATCTCCGTCATCCCCATCATCATCTTCTCGTCCATCTTCTGCCTGGTAGCCTCGGTCCCCAACATCTGGGGTTTCTACTGGCCCGATGACATCAACAACGCCCTGTGGAAGTGCTACAACTACTCCATGGGCATCCTGGCCATCGCCTGCGCCGCCACCACGGCCAAGCACTTCGCCGACGCTCAGAACCGCGATCTGCCCAAGAACAACCAGATCAACTTCATCTCGTGCATGTGCGCGGCCATCATCGGCTTCTTGCTCCTTTCGAGCGACACGATCGCCACGGACGCCGCCAGCGGTTTCAACACCACCTACCTTGGTTCCAAGGGCCTGCTGACCGCTTTCATCGCTGCGTTTGTGACTGGCATCATCTACAAGTTCTTCATTAAGCGCAACATCACCGTCAAGATGCCCGAGCAGGTTCCGCCCAACATCTCGCAGACCTTTAAGGACATCATCCCCTTCTCCGTCTGCATCACCGTCTTTTGGGTTTTTGACATCGTCTTCCGCGCTGCTTTTGGCTTCTGCTTTGCCCAGGGTGTCATCCAGGTGTTCCAGCCCCTGTTCACCGCTGCCGATGGCTACATCGGCCTCGCTGTGATCTACGGCGCCATGAGCCTCTTCTGGTTCGTGGGCGTCCACGGCCCCTCAATCGTCGAGCCCGCCATCGCCGCCGCTCTCGTTGCCAACATGACCGACAACCTGGCTGCGTTCCAGGCCGGCCAGCACGCTTCCGCTGTCCTGACCCAGGGTGCCCAGTACTTCGTCGTCTGCATGGGCGGCACCGGCGCCACGCTCGTCCTGGTCTTTATGTTCTGCTTCCTGGCCAAGTCTCAGGAGATGCGCGCCGTCGGTAAGGCCGCCATCGTCCCCGTCTGCTTTGCCGTCAACGAGCCGCTGCTGTTCGCCGCGCCCATCGTACTCAACCCCGTCTTCTTTGTCCCGTTTGTCTTTGCCCCGATCGCCAACATCTGGATCCTCAAGATCTTTATCGACTTCTTGGGCATGAACGGCTTTATGTACACCCTGCCTTGGACCGTCCCCGGCCCCATCGGCACCATCATGGGCCTGGGCTTCCAGCCGCTCGCCTTTGTGATGCTCGCCCTTATCCTGGTCGTCGACTTCGTTCTGTACTATCCGTTCTTCCGTGCCTATGACGCCCAGAAGTGCGCCGAGGAGGCCGAGATTTCCCAGGAGGAGCTCGCAGCCAAGAACGCCGAGAAGGCCGCTAAGCTCAACGATGCCTTCCAGGGCAAGGCTGACGCCAAGAGCGTTGCCGCCGGCGCTGCTGCCGAGGCCGTGAAGTCCGACGTCGCTCCCGCCGCCACCGAGGCAACGACCGCCAGCGACCTCAACGGCAAGCGCGTGCTCGTGCTCTGCCAGGGCGGCGGAACCTCGGGGCTGCTCGCCAACGCACTGGCCAAGGCTGCCAAGGAGCGCGGCATCGATCTTGAAACCGCTGCCGAGGCATATGGCAACCACGTCGACATGCTCCCCGACTTTGATCTGGTCGTCCTGGCCCCGCAGGCTGCCAGCTACCTGGCCGACCTGCAGAAAGACTGCGAGCGCGTGGGCAACAAGTGCGTCGCCTGCCGCGGCAAGCAATACATCGAGCTCTCCCAGAACGGCGATAAGTCTCTCGCCTTCGTCTCCGAACAACTTTCGAAGTAAGTAACGCCCAGGGCCAGCCGACCATCCAAGACCGGCTGGCCCTTCGATTTAGACGATTGGATCATCATGTCCGTTAACCCTGTTAGCGTCACCAACCCGCCCGCGCAGTTTCCCGAGGACTTTGTCTTTGGCGGCGCCACTGCTGCCTACCAGGTAGAGGGCGAGACCCGTACCCACGGTAAGGGCAAGGTCGCCTGGGACGACTTCCTGGAGGCCCAGGGGCGCTTCTCCCCCGATCCCGCTTCGGACTTCTACAACCAGTACCCCGTCGATTTGGAGCTGTGCGAGGAGTTTGGCATCAACGGCATTCGCCTCTCCATCGCCTGGAGCCGCATCTTCCCCAACGGCACCGGCAAGATCAACCCCGAGGGTGTCCAGTTCTACCACGACCTCTTCGCCGAGTGCCATAAGCACCATGTTGAGCCGTTCGTCACGCTGCATCACTTTGACACGCCGCTTCCCCTCTTTGAGAAGGGCGACTTCCTCAACCGCGAGACCATCGATGCCTTTGTGGACTTTGCCACCTTCTGCTTTAAGGAGTACGCCGACCAGGTGACCTACTGGTTCACTTTTAACGAGATCTGGGCCGACGCCTCCAACACCTACATCGAGGGCACCTTCCCCGGTGGCGTCAAGGCACATCTTGCCGAGGCCTTCCAGTGCGAGCACAACATGATGCTCGCCCACGCCAAGGCAGTGCTGGCCTTCCACAACGGCGGTTTTAAGGGCAAGATCGGCGTCATTCAGTCGTTGGAGTTCAAGTACCCGCTCAACGAGAACGACCCCGCCGATATCAAGGCCGCCAACAACGAGCACGTGCTGCAAAACCAGTTCTTGCTCGACGCCACCTTCCGCGGCGACTACGCGCCCGACACCCTCGAGTGCGCCAACCGCCTGGCCGCCGTCTCGGGCGGCACCATCGAGATCTTGGACGAGGATCTGGAAATCATGCGCGAGGCCGCGCTCTACAACGACTACCTGGGCGTTAACAACTATCAGTGCCGTTTTTTGAAGGCTTACGATGGCGAGAACGACCTGCACCACAACGGTACGGGCGAGAAGGGCACCGGCCGCTGGCGCGTCAAGGGCATTGGCGAGCACGTGAACAAGCCCGGCATCCCCACCACCGACTGGGACTGGATCATCTATCCCGAGGGTCTGTTCGATCTGCTCGTCTACATTAAGCAGCGCTACCCCAACTACAAGCAGATCTTCATCACCGAGAACGGCATGGGCTACAAGGACCCCTACAAGGACGGTTTTGTGGACGACCAGCCGCGCATCGACTACATCGAGCAGCACCTGCGCTGGTTGCTCAAGGCCATGGAGGTGGGCGTCAACGTGGGCGGCTACTTCCTGTGGAGTCTGCAGGATCAGTTCTCCTGGACCAATGGCTACAACAAGCGTTACGGCTTCTTTTACGTTGACTTTGAAACCCAGAAGCGCACGCCCAAGGCAAGCGCCTACTGGTACAAGCACGTGGCGCAGACCCGTCGTCTGGACTAGTGGCTGGCGGGGTTGCCCGCTCACACAACCTGTCCCCATTTCTCAGCCGGGGGCGGCACGTCACACGGCGCGCCGCCCCCGGTCTTTTTGTTTTTGGGCTGGTCGGGAGCCGTTTGTCTCGATCTGTAACATCTAGCCGAGTTTTTTGGTCCTAGCTGTTACAGATTGAGACGAACAGGATTGCTCTTTCCGAAGAATCTAAATCTGTAACACGTAGCCCGCTTTTGACCGTCTACCTGTTACAAATCGAGACAAACGGAGTAGGACCTAACCCCGTATGTCCCTAACAGTCGAGCGTTCGACCAGCGTACTCGGCACATGAATCGCCTCGATAGACGAGCTCTCTCCAATCGCCGCCTCAAACGCAAGCTTACCGACACCGCGCAAATCAAATCGCAGCGTCGTCAGCCGATTGTGAGGAACAAGTCCCTCGAGTGCGTCGTCGATACCAACCACGCTCACGTCGTCGGGCACGGACAGGCCCGCGTTCTCGAGCGCGGCGATAACACCCAGCGCCATCTGGTCATTTGCCGCAAGCACGGCAGTCGGCGCCTGCGACCCGCCGGCAAGCACCTCGGCCGCAATCCGCTCGCCCATGGCGTACCCACTGTCCGCACTCCAATCGCCACGCAGCATCGGAGCGGCATCGACATGAGCACGACCCAGCGTATCGCGCCAACCGGCCTCACGAAAACGCGAGGAAATCGAGTTTTCCGGACCCGCCACAAACCGCATATTCGAGTGGCCATGTTCCAGCAGATAATTGGTCAACAGCTCGCACGAACCATACTGGTCGGAGTCGATCGTCGTGCAGCGCGGATGCGCATACATGGACAGGATGACCGTTCGCACTCCCGGCTGGGGAACAAACTCCTCAAAATCGGGAGCCATGCGGTTCATGTTGAGAATCATGCCGTCGACGGGTCGCTCGACCATGCGGCGCGAGGCATCGGCAAGTGCATAGGGCTTGTCGCCGCCCATCTCGATCATAGTGACGGCAAAATCGTGCTCGCGCGCCGCTTGCATGATACCCTCGAGCGTCGCCAGGTTACCGACACGTGTGATGTTGTACATGCACAGGCCAATAGAACGATACGACCCGCCGCGCAACGCCGTTCCAGCAAAATTGGGACGAAAGCCCAGCTCTTCCATGGCGGCCAGCACACGCTTGCGCGTCTTTTCCGTCACGTTGGGCATACCGTTGACCACGCGAGACACAGTCTGGCGGCTCACGCCAGCGAGCGCCGCAACCTCTGCCGCGCTCGCCGAACGACCATTCCTTGTCTGCTGAGCCATGCCTTCCACGCCAACCTGCTTCCCAACTATTCCCCGCGCCCATGGCGCATCGTACATACATTGATAACGTGCTCATGATACCCGAGCCATATACCACAACATGAAAACTTCTGTCAATCAAAACCGCTTACCGAACAAATACAACCGTTCGCGGCTGTTTGAAGTTGTTTTGTTTCTATACATCCCAGCCGGATGTTAACGTGCTTATTGTCAAATGTTCACGTGCTCATTTTGGTTTTAATCATTTTAAGATAGTGTTTATCGGGCTTTTTCACCGCTAAACGCTAACCAGGGAGCCTCCTGAGCGCAAACGCACAATATCGAACAGCGAGACGAGAGGGTGTATGCATATGTCTTTGCTAAACCGCGTACAGCAGCTGCCGAAGGGCTTTGTTTGGGGCGCCGCAACCGCCGCGTACCAAACGGAAGGTTCCACGAAGGTGGCAGGCAAGGGTAAGACCATGTGGGACGATTACCTTGTCGCCCAGGGTCGCTTTTTGCCCGACCCGGCCAGTGATTTCTACAACCGCTACGAGGAGGATATCCGCCTTTCTGCCGAGCATGGACTCAACGCCATCCGTGTGTCCATCGCCTGGACCCGCATCTTCCCTAACGGCGACGATGCCGAGCCCCTCGCCGAGGGCGTTAAGCACTACCACGAGTTGTTCGCCTGCTGCAAAAAGTATGGCGTCGAGCCCTATGTGTCCCTGCATCACTTTGACTCCCCCGCCGCCCTGTTCAACCAGGGCGACTGGCTCAACCGCAAGACCGTCGACGCCTATGTGCGCTATGCCGAGTTCTGCTTCCGTGAGTTCCGCGAGGTCAAGAATTGGTTCACCATCAACGAGCTCATCAGCCTCTCGCACTCCCAATACATCCAAGGCAACTTCCCGCCCAACCATCACTTTGATGTGACGAGCGGCATCCAGAGCCAGCACAACGAGCTCGTTGCCCACGCCCGCGCCGTCAACCTGTATAAGGATCTGGACGAGACCGAGCACCTGGGCGGCCGCATTGGCATGGTCAACGTCCTGACGCCGGCATATCCCGCCACCGACTCGCCCGCCGACCAGCACGCCGCCGACCTGTACAACGCCTTCTACACCGACTTCATCATGGACGGCGCCTTCCTGGGTCACTACTCCGCGCACACCCTCTCACTCATCAACGAGATTCTGCGCGCCAACAACGCCACACTTACGGTTGAGGACGGCGACATGGAGGAGCTCGCCAAGGCGGCGCCCCGCAACGATATGTTCGGCCTCAACTACTATCAGTCGGCGTTTATCGCCGCCTACGATGGCGAGTCCACCAACAGCTTTAACGGCACCGGTGACAAGGGCACCTCGTGCTTTAAGTTTAAGGGCGTCGGGCAGCAGGTCGATATGCCGGGTATCCCCACCACCGACTGGGATTGGCTCATCTACCCGCAAGGCCTCTACGACACGCTCAAGCACATCAGCGCCACCTATCCCAACCTCCCCGTCATCTATATCACCGAAAACGGCCTGGGCCACAAGGACCCCGAGCCCGACGCAAACGGCATCGTCGCCGATCCCGAGCGCATCGACTTTGTCGACCAGCACATGGAGAAGGTGCTCCAGGCGCGCGCCGAGGGCGTCGACGTCCAGGGCTACTTTATCTGGAGCCTGCAGGACCAGTTCTCGTGGGCCAATGGCTATAACAAGCGCTACGGCCTGTTCTACATCGACTTCGACACGCAAAAACGCTACATCAAGCAGTCGGCACTCTGGTACAAGGAGCTCGCCGACACTATGGCGGACGCGCAGTAGCGCATCGCCTCGCTTTCCCCCGAGAGGGGAGCGGCCCTATGCGATACAAACCCAGCCGCTCCCCTCTCTCTGGGACCGACCCCGCCTGCACCCGGGCTTTTAGCAAGCGGGAGACCATATAGGTTTTCAACGTCCATGCCATTAAGATTTCATGCAAAGAGGAGCGTGAACTATGGAATCGATCGTTAAGTTCTTGGAGAAAGGTCAGCCGTACTTCGACAAGGTCTCTAAGAACATCTACCTTCAGGCCATTAAAGACGGCTTTTTGGCAGCAATGCCCATCATCCTGTCTTCTTCTGTCTTCCTGCTTATTTCGACCCTGCCGGGCGTTGTCGCCACGGTCGGCGGCTTTACGCTGCCCGACTGGTGGAACGTCGACGTCGTGAACTTCTGCAACAAGGTTTACAACTTCACGATGGGCGTCGTGGGCATCATGGTCGCCGGCACCACCGCAAGCGCGCTGACCGGCTCCAAGAACCGCCGCATGCCTGCCGGCAAGGCCATCAACGCCACGAGCACCATGGTCGCCGCCATGTGCGCTATGCTCATCTTGGCCGTTACCCAGACGAGTGCCAAGATCGACGGCGCCGATGTCTCGGTGTTCTTTACCGACAACATGGGCACCAAGGGCCTGCTGAGCTCCTTTGTCGCCGCATTTGCCACGGTCAACATCTATGCCTTCTGCATTAAGCGCGACATCACCATCAAGCTGCCCAAAGAAGTCCCCGGCGCCATCGCCCAGAACTTCCGCGACATCTTCGCCTTCAGCTTCTCCATCCTGTTTGTCGCCGTCATCGACGTTATCTGCCGCACCTGCTTGGCCGTCCCGTTTGCCAACGTCATCTCCACGCTGGTGAGCCCGCTGTTCGCCGCCGCCGATTCCTACGCCGGCCTCGCCCTCATCTGGTTCATGATCCCGCTGTTCTGGTTCATGGGCATCCACGGCCCCTCGGTCGTTAAGCCTGCCCTCAACGCTGCGCTGTTTGGCAACATCACCACCAACCTCGCCACGCTGCAGGCCGGCGGTCACCCCGCCCTCGCCCTGACCGAGAACTTCGGTAACTACATCGGCGAACTCGGCGGCACCGGCGCCACGTTCATTGTCCCGATCATTTTCCTGCTCTTTATGCGCTCCAAGCAGCTCAAGGCCGTCGGCAAAGCCTCTGTCGTACCCGTGATGTTCGCCGTCAACGAGCCGCTGCTGTTCGCCGCGCCCATCATCCTCAACCCGTACTTCCTGATCCCGTTCCTGTTTGCCCCCGTGGCCAACGTCCTCATTGGTAAGTTCTTCATCGACTTTTTGGGCATGAACGGCTTTATCTATGCCATGCCGTGGGCACTCCCCGGACCGATCGGCACCTTCATCGACACCAACTTCCAGCCGATTTCTCTGGTCCTGGTTGTCGTCCTGCTGGTCGTTGACTTCTTGATCTACTACCCGTTCTGCAAGGCCTACGACAACGTCCTGTGCAAGCAGGAGGCCGAGACCCTGGCCGAAGAAGAGGCCGAGGAGACCAAGGCCGTCAAGACCGCTACCGCCCCCGCCGTTGAGGCTCCTGTTGTCGAGACCGCTTCTGCCACTGAGGCCTCCGCAGCTCCGTCCGCCCTTAAGGGCAAGGATCTGAGGGTTCTGGTTCTGTGCGCTGGCGCCGGCACCTCTGCACTGCTCGCCAACGCGCTTAAGGAAGGCGCCGACGAGCTGGGCATCGACATTACCGCCAACGCCGGTGCCTACGGCAGCCACTACGCCATCATGGACCAGTACAACGTCATCGTCCTGGCTCCGCAGGTTCGCACCTATTACAACGAGATGAAGGCCGACACCGACCGCCTGGGCATCACGCTGCTGTCGCCCAAGGGCAAACAGTACATCGACCTCACTAAGGATCCCAAGGGTGCCGTCGCCTGGATCGAGGAAAACCTCGAGGCATAAGACGCTGACGCCACCTGCCGCTCGCAGAAAAAAAATGGCCCGTGCATCGATGCGTGATGCGCGGGCCATTTTGTTTAGACCGCACCCGTCCTCCTGTTCATCTTAATCTGTAACATCTAGCCGAGTTTTTCGGTCCTAGCTGTTACAGATCGAGATGAACGCACAGGCCAAGCCGAAAATCTCAATCTGTAACATGTAGACCACTTTTGACCGTCTAGTTGTTACAGATCGAGACAAACGGAATAGGCCGAGCACGTCTACGCCCGCAAGTCCTTTACGCTGGAACGCTCGACCAACAC